>JBEDJV010000125.1:8883-9373 GCA_041172545.1 Bacteroidota bacterium
TCCGAAGTCATTGGCATCACGAAGTTCTGTGTTCATCCGGCCTCTTGGTTTCGTGTCAAGCAACGCATTGGCGGGACAAAACAGTTGAATTTGGAGTTGATCCGTTCCTTGAATCCCGATTTAATCATTGGCAACAAAGAAGAAAACACCAAAGAGGACATCGAAGCACTCGAAAAGGAATTTCCCGTTTGGATGAGTGACATTGAAACGCTGGAAGATGCTTTTGCGATGATCCATTCCATCGGTGTCATGACCGATAAAGAAGACGAGGCCGAATTGTTGGTCGAAGAAAGTATCGAGGCATTCGCGTCCATACAAAACCTTGGTCAAGGCAAAACCTTCCTTTATTTCATTTGGGACGAGCCCGCGTTTGTTGCAGGCAAAAACACCTTTATCGATTCCATGTTAACGAAAATCGGTTTTCAGAATGCCTGTGAGTTGAGCCGTTATCCTGCTTTGTCCGAAGTCGCACCACCAGCAGTTGATCACA
>JBEDJV010000126.1:0-8251 GCA_041172545.1 Bacteroidota bacterium
GACATAATCGAACCAGTCAACGCGTATTCTGAAGTTGAATCTAACATTTCTAATGTTTCTTCAAATTGATTTTCATCGTAAACGAAAACCGTCAACACTGGACCAAAAATCTCCTCACACATGGTGCGGAATTTCGGATTGGAGGTCACGACTGTTGTTGGTTCAATAAAGTATCCTTTGGATTTATCGTATGATCCACCAGTAATGATTTCAGCATCAGACTGTCCTTTGCAATAGTCGATGAATCCAGCGATTTTATCGAAGGCACGCTCGTCAATGACCGCATTCACAAAGTTGTTGGTATCCTCTGGAGAACCCATTTTGAAGGAATTCACTTGTTCAACAAAGATGCGTTGTACTTCCGGCCATAAATTGGATGGTACGTATGCTCTTGAAGCTGCCGAACATTTTTGTCCTTGGAATTCGAACGCTCCTCTGGACATTGCCGTCGCTACTTCCGCCGCGTTCGCTGAACGGTGAACCATAATGAAATCTTTTCCACCTGTTTCTCCAACGATTCGTGGATACGAACGGTAATGCTCTAAATTTTGACCAATTTCTTTCCACAAATGACGGAAAACACCGGTCGAACCCGTGAAATGTAAACCTGCAAACTCTTTGTGTTTGAATACGATGTCACCTGCTGCTGGACCATCAACGGTAATCATGTTAATGACACCATCCGGTACGCCCGCTGCTTTGAATAATTCCATGATGACTTGCGCCGAATATACTTGTGAATCTGCTGGTTTCCATACAACAACATTCCCCATCATTGCTGGTGCGGCACATAAGTTCGCTGCAATGGATGTAAAGTTGAAAGGCGTAATAGCGAAAACGAATCCTTCTAAGGGACGGTATTCCAAGCGATTCCACATTCCTGGCAAGGACTCTGGTTGTTCTTTATAAATCTGTGTCATGTACTGCACATTGAAACGGAAAAAGTCAATTAACTCACATGCGGCATCAATTTCGGCTTGCATCACGTTTTTTGATTGCGCCAACATCGTGGCAGCATTCATTCTATTTCGGAAAGGTCCAGCCAATAAATCTGCTGCTTTTAAGAAAATCGCTGCACGCTCTTCCCACGGAAGTTCCGCCCAAGCTTTTCTTGCAGATAAAGCGGATTCTATCGCATCGGTTACATGACTTGCGTCCCCTATGTTGAAATGTCCAAGCACATGAGCGTGGTCATGCGGTGGATTCATCGCTTTTTTTGTAGTTGTGCGCACTTCTTTCCCACCAATATACATCGGAACATCCACTGGTGCTTGGTTCCACATGTCGGCGTAAGTTTGCATTAAGGAATTTCGTTCCGCTGATCCTGGTGCGAATGCTTTCACAGGTTCATTGATGGCAATGGGTGTTTTAAAAAAAGCGTTTGACATAACTATTGAATTTTCAACAAAGATAATAGAATAGTTATTCGGGAAAGTAATCCATGTTTCACTTGTAAGGATTTCCCTCCGATTCGCGAAATAAACACTACCTTTGGAGCACATGTATTTAGCACAATTACACCTCATCAATTTCAAGAATTACGAAGATTTAGAAGTAGATCTTTGCGCTGGAATCAATGGGCTTGTTGGACAAAACGGAAGTGGGAAAACGAACATTCTCGATGCCGTTTACTACTTGAGTATGTGTAAATCTTACTTGAATGCGATTGACCGTCAGAACATTCGTTTTGACCAAGGATTTTTCTCCATTCAGGGAAAATGGCATTTAGAAGAACAAGATTACAACGTACATTGTGCCTTGAAAAATGGCGGTAAAAAAACTGTTAAAATCAACAAAAAAGAATACGAAAAATTAGCGGATCACATTGGGAAATTTCCGGTGGTTTTCATTTCTCCATACGACGGTGATTTAATTGCTGATGGTTCCGACATGCGGCGCAAGTGGATGGATGGAATTTTATCACAATTAGACAGGGTCTATTTGGAAGAAATTCAACGCTACAACAAAGTATTGGAGCAACGAAACGCCTTGTTGAAGAATATGTTTGAGCACCGTTTGTTTGACGTAGATTCGATTGAAGTTTGGAACGAACAACTCATTCCATCCGGAAATTACATTCATCAGAAACGCAAGGAATTTCTCGCGGAATTCATTCCTGTATTTCAACGGTTTTACTCGGAAATTGGCTTGGACTCTGAATCCGTTGGACTGGAATACCGTTCGCAATTGAATGATCATTCCTTCGCAGATTTGCTTCAAATGCACGCGAAAAAAGATGCTGCCACACATTATTCCAATGCGGGAACGCACAAGGATGATTTGGTCTTTACGATTAAAAATTATCCCGTGAAGAAATTCGGCTCACAGGGACAACAGAAGTCCTTTGTCATTGCTTTGCGCTTAGCACAATACGATTGGATGAAGCAACATAAGGGATTGAATCCAGTGTTATTGCTGGACGATATTTTCGACAAACTGGACAATGAGCGCGTGCAGCGTTTGATTGATTTAGTAACAGCAGATTACTTCGGGCAGGTGATTGTTACTGATTCAGATCCGGAACGCATGAAGCAATTGTTCGAGTCACTACAAACGGAGAAAAAACTTTTCCAAGTGAAGGAACAGCAATTGTCCTTGATTTTATCCTAACTTTATTCCATGCGCGAAGACAACAGAAGAAGTTCAGACGAAGAACCATTAAAAGACCTCATCGATAAATTCTTGAAAGCTTATTCCTTGGAGGGTAAGATGAAGGAGTACGACATCATCGCTGCTTGGCCTGAATTAATGGGTCCAGCTGTGGCGCATCGCACGAAAGAAATACACATTAAAAACCAAACGCTTTATTTGAAAATCGATTCTTCGGTGATGCGAGAAGAGTTATTGAATGGCAAGCAGATCATCATTGAACGCGTCAACAAAGAAGCAAAATGTCAACTCATTAATGACATTTGGTTTTCCTAATTAATTCGGTGTTTCCTTACTGAATTGAAAGAGCCAATCGTATAATTCGTCGGTACGAAAGACACGTTCCAAGTCTCCATGATTTGCGCCAGGAACGATGGTATACTTCAAATTTTCTCCCCCATTGCATGCACGAATGGAGCGTACCATTTTTTCTGATTCACTAATTGGAACAGCGCTATCTCGATTTCCGTGTTGAATCCATACAGGAATCGTGGAAAGATTGCAACCATTTCTTGGATTTCCTCCACCACACAAAGCAACGGCTGCTGTAACGATTTCAGGATATTGTCCAGCAAAATCTAAGGTTCCGTATCCACCTAAACTCATCCCTGTCACATACACTCGATTGGTATCCGTATCAAATTGTTGTTGTGCAAAACGCAAAACAGACAATACTTTTTCAGGTTCCCAGGATTTTCCTGCAGGAACTTGGGGAGCGATCACAATCGCAGGAACTTCCCTGCCTTTTTCGATTTCGTGGATGATTCCGTACTTCTTTACTAACTCCAAATTGTTTCCAGACAGACTTCTTCCGTGAAGGAAAATCAGCACGGGTGGATGATTTTTCAAAATGCTGTCCGCAGGCAAGTGCAACAAAAAGGGATAGTCCGCCTGATTGTAAATGGCTTTTAATTGTCCAAAACTCGACAAAGACAACAAACAAGTAAACAAAAGGATTCCCATGCGCATAACGCAAAGTTAGGGCTCTTTGAAGGAGCTAACAAGTTGATTTTTCAACAGTTGAGTTCGTGGTTATCCACAATTGGAATCATCGTCCAATTTGCTCCTTTTCCATTTTAGAAAATGGCTTGCTCCATCCGAGGGCTAATCCCCCGCCTAAATTCCAACCTAAGGGACCCGCTTTTCGTGTTTCTACAAACGCTTTCGCAAACAAGCGATCTGAAAACCAATACGAACAACGAACACCGGCAGAAGCGGAATACATCAGGTACTTTAACCCTTGCGATTCGGTGTATTGAACCCAATCGAATCCGAGTAGATTGACGTAAGGAGAAAGGTCCCAACGGTAAGCAAGCGGAATATGGTAACTGACTCCATCCGGCGCCGCCATAATCATTAGTCCCAACAAAATGGAACCTGCGACGTAGCCATTTCCAAGCGTACCATTGTTTATTGACCAGCCCATAAAAGCAGGTCCGCCGATTAACCCCATAGATCCATGAATTTGGAAAATTCCATCCTTTCGGTGCTGTAATTCGAAATTCCAGTTAAGTGTCCAATTTGGACGAATTTGTTTTTCCAAAGTAAATCCACCGTACGAGTACTGTGTCTTATCCACAAACCCATAAGAGTACTTTCCATAATATTGCCATTTCGCATTATCGAATTGGGAATTGGCCTTGCTCAATCCAAAAGCGCATAAAAATGTCAAGATTAAGAAACGAAGTCTTCTATTTTGCATCTTAATTATTTTCCAATTTGTATGAAATTCCGATTCCAAGAACGGATTTAAATTGCGTTCGCGGTCCAACATTCCCGTAGATGTCGCGAATTTTAATGTCGTCATCATAGACTAAATTCCACTGTGCTGTAGCCGAAAATAAGGAATTTACACGAAAAACAAAAAGCAATTCCGCATTGACATCTATGTTTTGTGGATTATTTAAGTAGTTACTAAATAGCTCCAACTTTGATTTCAGTTCGATGTTTTTAGCTACGTTTTTATTGAACTTCATTTTCACGAATGCACCATATTCTTGGCGGTATTTCGCTCCTTTTTCCACTCCAAATGCTCCAACGGCAGACAAAGAATCATCCAAAACAAAGGTAGATTTGAAGGCAATCGATGAGAAAAAGATGGAAAATTGATCGCCTTTACGCAAATCTGTACCAAGGGCGAGATTCAAATATCCCGGAGCCATGAAGGTCGAAACCACGACTGAGTCGTTTGGATAGGTGAATCCATTCACCATTTGCGTTTTGAATCCAGCAGCAACTGTCAAAAAGAAATCCTTCGACAAAAGCATCCCGAAGGTGCTCGACAAATCCATTCGGTCATCTGTTTTCTGTAAACCAACGCCATTTAATTTGTCCAAATACTTAATTCCACCGAGTGCTAAACTCACATCATTGGTCCATTTGACATTGTTATGTGTGTAGTATGCACTCGCACCAACGGAACCAATCATCGAAATATTGTTTCGTCCACCGGCATTCCAATTAACGAAAGAGGATTGCGTTCCACTCAAAGAATAAAGTGATTTCAATTTCCACGACCGAATGGAATCAGCCTTCACTTGAGCGAAATTCATATTTCCACGACTTGATGGAATCCGCCTTGACTTGAGCGAAGTTCATCGTCCATAAAAACAGAAAAACAGCTAAAATGTATGTATTTTTGGGTCGCATTGTCTAATCAAGCACAAAATTAATGGACAAATTCACGTTAATGCTCCTATTGGTTTGGAACATTTCAACAAGTCAATGTTTTTCGCAAGAAATCGATTATTCATTGAAAGAAAACTGGGCTGTTCTTCCCGGAGCATATCCGAAAGAATTGAGTGATCAAATTCACGATTCTAGTTTATGGTCTTCAGTGGATGTCTTTTATGTGTATCCAACGTTAATTCTGGACAAAAATGACACGCGTTGGAATGTCGAGTTAAGTGATCTTGAACAACAACAAAAAGTTTTGGGAACTGCAGTGAAATACCAAGCTAGCGCATGGGCTGAAGCGGGAAGAATGTACGTACCATTTTACCGTCAAGCGCACATTCGTTCTTATGAACTGCTCGAGAAAGGTGGACGCGACGCCTTGTTATTTGCCTATGAAGATGTCAAAAATGCCTTTCAATATTACTTGGATCATTACAATCATGGACGTCCAATCATTCTTGCCGGACACAGTCAAGGGAGCACACATTTACGCATGATTTTACGCGATTTTTTTGACAACAAACCACTTCAAGCACAATTAGTCGCAGCGTATATCCCAGGAATTGGTATGGAAAAAAAAGAGTTTTCGACGATTCCCTTGATGAACAACCCTACACAAACGGGTGGATTCGTGACTTGGAACACCTTTAAAAAAAACATTGATGAAGATGCTTACCGACGATGGTACAAAGGAAAAGCGGTGGTAAATCCAGTCAGTTGGTATGACCAAGGAGGCGCTTCCAAGGAGCAACATCAGGGATTTTTATACTCAAACGGTGAAACATTCTGTCATTGCTTCGAAACAAATGTCATCGACGGAGCTGTATGGATTTCACGTCCCTGCTCCTATTTTGGACTCTTTTCATGGACGATGAAATCCCTGCACAAAGGAGACGTCAATTTATTCTGGAAAGACATCCAATACAACGCCAAATTGAGGGCTCGGGTTTATTTGAACAATCAGCGTTCATAAGTCCCAATTTCAGTTCAAAACTTCCACTTATTTTCATTGATGATTCTTTTTTTGCGTTGTATATTTGTGCACTCAAAAAAGAACATTCATGACACCATTTTCTAGAAGACACATCGGACCGAGTGAAGCAGAGAAAAAAGCCATGTTGGCAACAATTGGCATCGACTCTATTTCCACATTAATCGACCGCACAATTCCAGCTCAAATCCGTTTAAACGGAGAGTTAAACATTGCTGATGCAATGACGGAACAGGAATTTTTACAGCACGTTTCAGAATTGGCTGCGAAAAACCAGGTTTTTAAGTCGTTCATTGGTCTTGGTTATCATGAAACCATCGTTCCAAGTGTGATTCTTAGAAACGTTTTGGAGAATCCAGGATGGTATACCGCTTACACGCCATATCAAGCAGAAATTTCACAAGGACGTTTAGAAGCTTTGTTGAATTTCCAAACAATGATTTTGGATTTAACGGGAATGGAAATTGCCAATGCCTCGTTGTTAGATGAATCAACTGCCGCTTCTGAAGCGATGATTATGTTCTACAATTCACGTTCGAGAGCAGATGTTCAAGCAGGAAAAAATAAATTTTTCGTTTCGGAAGATGCCTTGCCACAAAGTATGGATGTCATGCTCGGACGTGCCATTAATTTAGGTATTGAGTTGGTGACAGGAAACATAGATACCTTTGAAGGATCAACAGAATATTTTGGTGCATTTATTCAAAATCCATCTGCAAACGGACATATCCGCGATTTACAAGCAAAAATTGCACAATTGAAAGAACACGGGATTCAAGTAGCAGTAGCTGCGGATATCCTTTCTCTAGTACTTTTGAAATCACCAGGTAGTATTGGTGCTGATGTTGTTTTAGGATCCTCACAACGTTTTGGTGTTCCAATGGGTTATGGTGGACCACACGCAGCATTCTTTGCAGCGAAGGAAGATTACAAACGTCATATCCCAGGTAGAATTATCGGTGTATCGAAAGATGCAGATGACAACTTCGCTTTACGTATGGCACTTCAAACAAGAGAGCAGCACATCAAACGCGATAAAGCAACGTCAAATATTTGTACAGCGCAAGCTTTATTATCCGTAATGGCAAGTATGTACGCAGTGTATCACGGTCCAGACGGAATTCGTGCGATTGCGAATCACGTACATGGATTAGCCACAAAAACCGCAGCTGGATTAGCAGCAAAAGGAATTACTTTAGGATCAGATTCTTATTTTGATACACTTTGGATCAAAGGTGTTGATTGCAAAAGCGTTCGTGCGAAAGCAGAGGCGAATAAGTTAAACTTCCGATACATTTCTGATTCAGAGTTGAGCATCAGTTTTGGTGAACCTCATACAGATGCAGATGTAGCAGCGATTCTTTCATGTTTCGATGCAAGTACTGTGGAGAATGGAACTTCTCCCCTATCTGCAGGATTGAAAAGAACGGATGCTGTTTTGTCACACCCTGTCTTCAATAGTCATCATTCTGAATCAAAAATGATGCGTTATTTGAAACGATTGGAAAACAAAGACCTTTCGTTGGTTCATAGCATGATTCCACTTGGATCATGTACAATGAAATTGAATGCCGCAACCGAATTGATGCCGATTACGAATCCGCAGTTTGCGAATTTACACCCCTTTGCACCGGTTGAACAAGCAGCTGGGTACCATGAAATGTTCAGACAATTGTCCTTAGATTTATCCGAAAGCACTGGATTTGCAGGAGTTTCCCTTCAACCAAACTCTGGTGCGCAAGGTGAATACGCTGGACTAATGGTCATCAAAGCGTTCCATGAATCAAATGGAGATACGCAACGTAAGAAAATGATTATTCCTTCATCCGCACACGGAACGAATCCTGCTTCTGCAGCAATGGCGGGCATGAAAGTTATTGTTACTAAAACACTTGAAAACGGAAATATTGACGTTGATGATTTGCGTGAAAAAGC
>JBEDJV010000127.1:0-5075 GCA_041172545.1 Bacteroidota bacterium
GAGAAACACTATCCAAGTTATTGCATCTATTTGGATGTCGACCCGTCAAAAATCGATGTCAACATTCATCCCACGAAAACCGAAATAAAGTTCGAAGAAGATCGTTTTATCTATTCCATTTTGCTGAGTAGTGTCCGACAAGCACTCGGAAAATACAACATCTTCCCTACCCTAGACTTTGAAGCGGAAACCAGCTTTGATGTCCCTAGTTCGTTTCGAAAAACAGAACCTGTGGAACCACAAATCATGGTGGATCCGAGTTTCAATCCTTTTCAGACGCAGAAACCATCCGGCGGATCAACAGGAAATGGATTTTCGAAAGCACTTAAAAATGAAGGATTCGGTCAAGCGATGCCAAGTCCAGCGGATTGGGAACAGTTTTATCAAATCGAAGATGAAACATCGGGACCTGGAATGATTTCCACACAAACGATTGGATTTCAAGAAGAAAACGAAGTTGGAAATTTCTTAATTCACGACAAATACATCTTTTCTCCAACGAAATCTGGTTTACTGGTGATCGATGTTAAACGTGCCAAATGGCGGATTTTATACACGGAACTCATCGGTAGGTTTATCCATCAAGCATTGGACAGTCAGCAAATGCTTTTCCCGATTGAAAAAGAATTATCCAAAATAGAAATGGATCTTTGGTTGAGTAATGAAAAGTTACTAAAACAACTTGGATTCCAGTGTGAATATCAACTTGAAACACTTTACATCCACGGAGTACCAACGATTATTTCAGAAAATAGCATCGACAGCTGTGTTGATTCATTGCTCTCTGATTTGCAGGATCGTGACATCGACCAGGGAGATGTGGCACATCATTTGGTTCGACGTTTAACACAAAATGCGTCCAAGGATGCGGTCATTCGACATCTAGAGGAGGCTCAGTCCCTTGTTGAAGCTCTTTTTCAATGCGAGGAGCACACCATGGCGCCAAATGGAAAAAAAATCATGCACACGGTATTATTAACAGATATTGCTTCAAACTTTTAACCATGTTAAATAACCTTCCTCAAGTAACAAAGAACATCATTTTATTGAACATCATGTTCTTTCTGGCGACGCTTGTGTTGCAATCACAAGGTATCGACTTAACAGATAGTCTTGGCGCACATATTGTCAATACGCCACTCTTTAAACCATACCAAATTGTCACACATTTCTTTATGCATGGTGGCTTTTTTCACATTTTGTTCAATATGTATCTCTTTGCGATTTTGGGAGCGTATTTAGAACACATTTGGGGACCAAAACGCTTTTTTATCTTCTATATTGCTACTGCACTTGGGGCGTTCGCTTTGTACAACATCATGGGCGTTATCGATGTAATGGGGTTGAAAGCCATGATCCTTGAACAAGGATTTAGCATTTCCGAAATCAATCAACTGATTGTTAATAATGACCGCGACGGACTAATGGCTACTGGAAGTAATGCCGTAATCGCTTATGCGCAACAATCCTTTACGCCAATGGTTGGAGCATCTGGCGCCATTTTTGGCGTTATGGCGGCATTTGCTATCCTCTTTCCAAATACCGAGTTCAGACTTTATTTTGCCATTCCAGTGAAAGCGAAGTACTTTGTTGCTGGTTATTTTTTAATCGAAGTTTACCTTTCTTTTCAAAACAATGCGAACGACACTACCGCGCATTTAGCACATGTCGGTGGAGCAATCGTTGGTGCAATCATTGTCCTTTTCTGGAGAAAGGCCGATAGATCAAATTTTTGGTAAATGCAGGATAGGAATCTCATAGAAGAACTGAAGTTTCAGCTGCGAGCTGGAACAATGACAAATCGCTTGATCATTGTGAATGTCAGTGTTTTTCTATCTCTTTTACTGATCAAAAAAAGTTTATTACTGTTCAACATCGACCCATTGATGAGTGATGGATGGATCCATCATTTTATGGATTTAAATAGTTCATTTGCTGCTTTTATTCGTGCTCCTTGGGGACTTGTAACGAGTATTTTTACTCACGAACAATTTGGACACCTTTTGTTCAACATGCTCTTTTTGTATTTTTCAGGTCGTTTCTTTGAACAGTATTTCAGTCGTAGAAAATTGTGGCTGACCTACTTATTTGGAGGTATTGCCGGCGGATTACTTGAATTAATTGCCAATAATCTATTTCCAGCGTTGCAAGGAACAAACGTGGTTATTTTAGGAGCCTCCGGTTCCATTATGGCGATTTTTACCGCATTAGCTTTTTATCAACCAAATCTACAAGTGAGTTTGTTTGGAATTTTCCCGATACGCATTTACTTTTTAGCGTTGTTTTTCTTGTTCAAGGACTTGATCAACATTGGTACAGATGATCAAATTGCGCATTTTGCTCATCTAGGTGGTGCTTTGTTTGGCTTACTGTCCATTCAAAACCTTCACTCTTCTAAAAACATCTTGGTGCGCATAGATGCGTTGATGGCTCGATTGACAAGGAGCTTTAAACATGAGAAAAAGGCAAAGACTGCACGCACCCGATTTAAGACGGATGAAGAATTCAACTCCGAAAAGCGTCAAAAACAAGAGAAAATGGATCAAATTCTGGATAAAATTTCCAAATCAGGGTATGATTCGTTGAGCAAAGCAGAGAAGGAGTTTTTGTTTAACCAAAGTAAAAAAAGCTAATATGCTTCAGAGACTTTTTCGCTTTTCTTCCATTTTTAAAGTGGCCAGTCTGATTAGTTTTGGAGCAATGATCTTGTGTTACTTGGCACCGTTCATTCATCCGAAAACCTTATCCATACTGCCCTTTTTTGGATTACTTTATCCCGTTTTATTAGGTATAAATCTGGGTTGGCTTCTCCTTTGGGGACTCGCTCGTTCAAAATGGGCGATTTACACTTTAATTGTTCTTGGATTGGGTGGGAAAATGCACTTTAGAAGTTTAGCGTTTTCTAGTAGTTCACCTGCGGATTCATCGGGAATCAAGGTATTAACCTACAATGTGCGTTTGTTTGACTTGTTCAATCCTTCCTTTAGTAAGTCCATTGAAAACCGCAACAAAATATTCGCATACATCCGCCGAACGGACCCCGATGTCCTTTGTTTACAAGAATACTACCGACAAGACAAACCCACAGATTTTGAGGTGGTAGACTCTTTATTTTCCATAATGGGGAATCGAAATTACCACGAGCGTAGTGCTCATAAACGCAGTACTCGTCAAAATTATGGTATAGCGATGTTTTCCAAATATCCAATTATTTCCAAAGGTGATGTGATGTTTGAATCTCAAGGAAGTAGTGATTTCAACTATTGTATTTACGCAGACATTATCAAAAAACAAGATACGTTTCGTGTATACAATGTGCACTTACAGTCCATTCGCTTGCATACGGAGCCGAACATCGAAGCTGCGACAGACGAAGAAGGCATGGCAAGTGAACGCGCTTTGCGAAGTGTCTTTTCCAAATTGCGTTTAGCGTATCTCAAGCGAGCGGAACAAGCACGACGAGTAGTCGAACACATCAAAGCGTCTCCCTATCCAGTAATCGTTTGCGGAGACTTCAACGACACACCTATGTCTTACACTTATAATCAGTTCAATCGTTTCTTAAAGGATGCTTTTCGTCAAACAAGCAACGGAATTGGATCAACGTATATCGGCAGACTTCCAGCGGGAAGAATTGATTACCTTTTTTATGACCCAAGACTCCTCACTAGTGGATTTAGGATACAAAAGGAGGAGTTGAGTGACCACCGTGCACTTGTGTGTACTTTTTCTCGCGCAAAATGATGTTGATTGTTGATTGTGGCAGTTCAAAAACACCTCAAATCATAGAGGCTTTTGAAGAGTTTTGTGACACCAAAAGTGTTGGATTCCATGATTTAACCGAAGAAATGGCAAATGAATCCATTGGAATCGTGTTTTCAGGAGCTCCCCTATTGATTACGGAAATTGACATGTCCAAGTACCTTGCGCATGTTGCTTGGATTAAATCCTATCAAAAACCGATTTTAGGTATTTGTTTCGGTCATCAATTATTGGGATTACTCTACGGAGCCAAAGGTGCAAAAATGCGTGAAGACCGGAATTGGCAAGAGATCGAAATCATTGAGGAATCGCCTTTATTCAACAGACTTCCAGATTGTTTTGAGATGATGGAGGATCACTGTGAACACATCACCATTCCACCAGAATTCAAATTAATGGCTGCGTCAGATGCGTGTATCAACGAATGCATGCAACACGAATCCAAAGCAATTTTCGGAGTACAATTCCACCCGGAAGTTTCTGGAAACCATGGAAATATCCTGTTAGAAAACTTTTATTTTATTTGTGAGAAATAGACCTATTTTCCCGCGATGGAAAATAACTTCTCCTTGTTCAGCACACTGATTTTTCGTGTATGAACTTCGATAATCCCTTCCTCTTTAAAGTCCTTTAGAAGGCGGATTAACGTTTCTGTTGCTGTCCCAACAAAATTGGCCAAATCTTCACGAGATAAGTTGATTGGCTCCTTTTCGTATATATCCAAAAGAATAATCATAGTGAAAGCCAAGCGCTCGCGCACCGACTTTTGCGCCATATTAGTAATAAAATCCGCACGGTCAGATAATTCACGAGAAAGTTCCTTGATAATACCATTACGTAATACCGGATTGGAATCCATCATATTTAGAAAGTCTTCTTTGCTAATGAAACAAATGTTACTTTCTTCTAATGTTTCGGCAGCAACACGGTATGGAGTTTCACTAAACATGGATCTAAATCCAACCATTTCACCTGATTTTGCAATGTGAATGATTTGTTCCTTGCCTTCATCCCCACGTTGGAAAATTTTCACCATTCCCTCATTGATGCAAAAGACTCCTCTTGGAAAAGAACCTTCTAAAAACAGGGATTGATGTTTTTTGTAGTAGTTACATGCCTTATGAGCATTTACATGATCGATTTCATCATTACACAAAGACCCTAGTAGTGAATTCTTTCTGCCAACACAAGTCGAACAAGTAATGTGTTTGTGTGATTTCTCTAGCATTTCCTTGGATTTTCTCTATCAAATGTACGGATTTTAATCGATTTTTTGAAATATGATGATTGTCATTTTTTCAACAACATGGAGC
>JBEDJV010000128.1:0-9670 GCA_041172545.1 Bacteroidota bacterium
ACGATGATTCCTTCTAACGCGTTTTGAGCATATAGACTCACAAATGACATGAAGAGAAAAACAAAAAGACTGGTTTTTTTCATGTTGCAAGTTTACGGCGACAATATTTTTTAAAGATTAAAATCAGATTAACAATAAATGAAAAAGATATTAAGAGAATTTACGTTGGACTTTTTACGTTGACCGTTTTTCGTTTAACAATTAACGGTAGGAATTCAAAATGATCGAAAAACTGTGATTCGTTTGAAGGTGAACTGTTTTTTAATTCAAAAAGTTAAACCGATTCACGACAAACGTCTTAGGTCATTTTGAATTTTGCCATTTGATCATTTTGAATTGACAGATAGGCTATCTGAGATTGTAAATGATTATTTTATCCGGCATGAGAACAAGTGTTGGAAATAAGTGTTTTAACGTATATTCGCAGCACCTAATGTAATGCACATGAAAAAATTATTGTTAATCGTTCTGGTTCTACTAAGTGCTGAACTCAACGCACAAATTGACAACACCATGTACGGATTGTACCGAATTCTAAATCCCACAAGTGTGCAGTTGGCGAGTATTGACCCATTAACAGGGATCATCACACCGATTGGTGCAGCAAATACCTTAAGCACAACGATTAATTCTACTGGAGCTGCATTAAATCCTTATAATTTCAGCTATACCTATCAAGATGAGGATTCTTGGCTGTCGGTGGATTTGCAAAATGGCGCTGTGTTAAATGATGTCACGGTAACTTTACCAAATACAAGTGGAGACTTCAATAATTTTCGCTTCAATACCGCTGACACCAGTATGTATGGACTTTACAGTCAAGTAGTGTATGACCCACTTACGGGAACATACTCAGGTGACATGCGCCTTGCAACCTGTGATTTAACCACAGGTGCCGTTTCGATGATTTCTCCGACTTCCATTGCGCAAAGTTATACCATGACAGGAAGTGCCATTGATCCTTATTTAATGGTCTACTATTTTGAATCAGAAGGTAAATTTGTCGGACTTGACTTATACAACGGTCAAATTTACAGTGACCCAATGATTACCTTAATGGGAAATGGAATAACGTTTGATAATTTCGCTTACAGTTGTGCGGACACCACAATGTACGGACTCATTATGGATAATGGAGTGAAAGCTCTTGGAAAAATCAATGTGACCACTGGTGTTGTGACGCAATTACCTACACTGCTCAATTTCGATAACTACATTATGAACTCCGGAGGAGCCATCGATCCAGTAAACTTGGTGTACTATTTCCAAACAATGGATAGCACCGGGATCAAATTGGTGGGATTATCCCTAATTGACGGATCCGTTGTTTCTCAGCCACTTATTTCAGCAAATGGAAATTACTTTGATATGTACCGAATTCAAAGCGATTGTTACGAAGCAGAAGCAACACGTTTGAATCCTGCAACAGCGAGTATCGAAGCACAAGTGGTATCTGTTAGACTGTATCCAAATCCTGTTCAAGAAGAATTTCAGATAGAGGCAGCAAGTTCGATAGAAGTGCTTGAAATTCAACAATTAAATGGTTTCGTCATTTATTCACAAATGCCGAATGAAACTTCCTCACGTATTTCTGTTTCGGGATTAAGTCCGGGAATGTACCTCGTGAATGTGAAAACAATTGCCGGCAGTGAGTCCTACCGTTTTATCAAAAATTAATGCCGACTCGTTTACTTTACGATAGAGGATTTTTTATTGTTGATTAAAAAAGTTGAAACATTCTTACTAAGCTTACTTCACCGCTGACATTTCAATTATCTTTGCTTCAAGTTTAGGAAATGAAATTTGGAGCGATCGACATAGGAACAAACGCAGCACGTTTACTCGTGGGGGAAGTCTGTTATGACGGAGACCATGCCTACGTCAAGAAACATTCCTATTCACGCATTCCCTTGCGTCTCGGCGAAGAAGTTTTCGATCAAGGAAGACTATCCAAAAAGAAAATCGATCAATTCATTGATTGCATTCAGGCCTTTAAATTAATTGCACACATTTTCGAAGTGGAACAATTGCGCGCTGTCGCTACATCTGCCATGCGCGAAGCAAAGAATGGAATAAAAGTCCAAGAGAAAATCAGAGAGAAAACAGGCGTTAACATCGAGATCATTACTGGTCAAGTGGAAGCGGAGTTGATTTTTGGAACCTTCTTTTTAGTGGACTTTGACAAAACACATCCGTTTATTGTCATTGACGTTGGTGGAGGAAGTACCGAAATCAGTGTTTTCGAAAACGGACAAAAACGTGCTTCTCGTTCCTTCGAACTTGGAACCATCCGCATGCTACGAGGAAAAGTTTCCAAAAAAATCTGGGCGGACATCAGTTCTTGGATAGAATCAGAAGTGGATTCATCGATTCCACATCGTTTGTTTGGTACGGGTGGAAACATCAATAAAGTGCACAAGATTGTCGGACTCAAGGACAAAGATTCTTTAACTGTAGCCAAAATGAATGGCCTATTGACCAAATTACAGAAACTAACCGTTGAAGAACGCATCGATCAATTTCAATTGAAGCCCGATCGAGCAGACGTGATTGTTCCCGCCTTGGAAATCTATTTATTCGTGATGGCGAAGTTAGGCATCCAACAAATTGACGTTCCCAAAATCGGATTATCAGACGGAATGATCTATGACATGTACTTGAAGTCAAAGGGCTAATCAACACCTTTTACAGAACTTCGTCCAACAATGTGCGAACAAGTTTTGGAATCTAAATGATTTTATTGTTATCTTTGCACCCTGCATGCCCCGGTGGCGGAACTGGTAGACGCGCTGGATTCAAAATCCTGTTCTTTCGGGAGTGCCGGTTCGATTCCGGCCCGGGGTACTAAAAACCAGAGTTAGAAACAGAGCGAAAGCGAAGTTCGAACTCTGGTTTTTTTGTTAATACTGTGGTGAGTTGCAAACGAAAAACATTATGTTGAATAATTATTCCCTAACGTGTTTTAATTTCTCCTGCACATCCTTGATGAGTCGCTTGTAATTCGCACTTTTCTCCTCATATCCATTGCTTTCAGCCCTTATCTGTCGCTTTTGTAAGTAATGTAGACGACGACCTAATTTATATTTATCCCATTTATACAATAACTTTTTCATAGAAATTTGATTTTGGTGAGAACTGAAATTGCGACACGAATCTGTCTTGTCTAAAGTTAAACAATATTTCTTTAAAAGTCAAGAATGGTAATTGGTTACGAATAACCGTATTGCAGAACACTTTATTGCAGAATTTTTCACTAACCTAAGTGTATGCACCGTGGATAAAAATCAATTACATTCACAATAACCAAGTGAAAGCTGGTCTCTATGCTCCGCTTCCGTTGGATTTGCAATCCTGCGGAACAAACACCTCCTCGGATTCAATGATCTGAATCCACTCGTCGACACTCTTCGCGTCTTCGATGCGATACGCACCGGAAACCGTTCGACGCAAGGCAATTAAGGTTGCTCCTGAATGCAGTTTTTGACCGAAATCCGCAGCAATGCTTCGAATGTAGGTTCCCTTCGAACACGAAATTTCAAAATCAATCTCTGGAAAACGGGTGGAATCGATGGTAAATGAATGAATCGTGATTTCATTTTGCTTCATTTCCACCTCTTTTCCGGCACGGGCATAATCGTAGGCACGTTTGCCATCAATCATCTTTGCAGAATAGATTGGGGGAGTTTGCAATTGCGTTCCTAGAAAAGAATGAACTACTTCCTGTAGCAACTCAGGCGTAATGTGTTCAGTTGGAAATTCTTGGTTGAATTCCGTTTCTAAATCATACGATGGAGTTGTCTTTCCCAAAAGAAAGGTTCCCGTATATGTTTTATGATCGTTGGTCAAGCCTTCGATGAGTTTGGTGTGTTTGCCCCTGTTGCCAATGGATCCAAGGTACCCGCATGTCCGACCTTGATTTTTTTAACCTTCAATTGTCGTTTGATATTCCAACGCAATTTGTTCACCGCATCGAATGATGTCCAGGTTAACGGTTTGTCTACTAAAATGGTTAATCCTTCGCTTACCTCTAACATTAGCCTGCCATTTCAAGTGGAATCCCAGCTAACAATAAGATGATCAAAATCGCGCCAAGGACGATGCGGTAATAACCAAAGACTTTAAATCCGTTTCGATTCAAGTAAGAGATAAACGATTTAATCGCGATAAATGCCACGACAAATGCGACTAAATTACCTACAAGTAATAATCCCCATTCTTTGCCTTCGGATTGAAGTAACATTTCTTTTTCGTCGTACATGCTTTTCAATGTGGCTGCAAACATCGTTGGAACAGCAAGAAAAAAGGAGAACTCAGCAGCTGCTTTTCGACTCAACTTTTGTGAGAGTCCACCGATGATTGTTGCTGCGGAACGAGATACACCTGGTATCATTGCAATGCTTTGAATCGTTCCAATGATAAACGCAGACTTAAACGTTAATGGAACTTCTTTTTGGTGTTCGTTTTTCTCGAAAATCTTGTCGATAAACAACAACACAATTCCTCCAACAAAAAGAGAAATCCCAACGACCATGACATTTTCTAATAGTCCGTCAATGTGTTTTTTCAATAATAAGCCCAAAATTCCGGTTGGAATAAAAGCGACAAACAATAAAGTGTAAAATTGGAAACTTTGTAAAAAACGCTTAAAATAAACGATAACAACAGACAAAATCGCTCCGAATTGGATGGCTACCGTAAATAGTTTGGTGAACTCATCCGATGCATTTCCCATGATGGTCGATGCAATAATCATGTGTCCAGTAGAAGAAATAGGAAGAAACTCCGTCAATCCTTCGATGATGGCCAATACAATGGCTTCCAAGAAATTCATAGCTTAAATATTAGGGGATGATTACGCTTCTTTGTCAGAAGGATTGTCCTTTTTAGGACGCTTCATAATCGCGTAAAAAATGATGATGTAACCTACAACAATCAATACAGGAGAAAGTGTGATTCTTGTTGAACTGAAC
Organism: Bacteroidota bacterium; assembly: GCA_041172545.1. Lineage (GTDB taxonomy): Bacteria > Bacteroidota > Bacteroidia > Flavobacteriales_D > Crocinitomicaceae > UBA952. The sequence goes on from JBEDJV010000128.1 coordinate 4,971, forward strand.
AATGCATCTCCATCAAATTGACTTGGGTCCTCTGCCCCACCGCCAATCATTAATAAATATCCCAGAATGTTAATGGCTAATCCGATGTACAACCATTTATAGTTCTGTACATCAAATCCGAAGTGTTTAATTGGCTCTTTCATGCTTAATACAAATCATCTAATTTCATACGAAGATACTTGTTTAAGGCAAACCACGTTGAAATTACGGTCATAATTACACCAATCATTAACAAAATCCCAACCAACAGCACAAAACTTTCGATGGTATAACTGATTTCGATTGTTTCAAGAATGTTATTTAATCCATAAAATACGGTCAACAAAAATGCAATTCCAATAAGGGCTGATATAAAACCTTGAAAAATAGCTTGTAAAATAAATGGACGTCGGATATAGGAGCTAGTCGCACCTACCAACTGCATGGTTTTGATGGTGAATCGTTTTGAATACAAGGCTAGTCGGATGGTATTGTTGATCATGGCCACAGCAATGATGATAAGCAATAACGCAACGGATAAAAAGAGTACAACAAACTGTTTAAATCCTAAATTGACATTGGCAACGCTAGCTTTATCGTAATTCACCTCATCGATTTCTTCCGGAAAACGCTGCAATAATTTTGCTTTTATTTGCGACATCCCTTTGCTTGTGGCATACGATTCTTTTGGTTTGAATCCAATCGTTGGCGGCAAGGGATTTTCATCCAAAAACATAGCCTGAACCTCTTGTTCAACTTGACTATCGCCACTAAATTCTTGGATTGCTCGTTCTGGTGAAACGAAATACACATCGGAAAATTCCTTCCATGTATTCAGTTGTTCTTCAATTTGTTTGATGTCAGTATCATTCAATTCAGATTTGAAGAAAATATCTCCTTGCAAACTTTCTTTCGCTTGCTTTTGGACACTTTTCAATCCGAAAATTCCTCCCAAAACCAATCCAATCATAAACAATACGAGTGAAATTCCAATTACGGTTGAAATGTAACTGGTGCGTAATCCTTTTTTACTGTAATCTTCGGCCTTTTTTGACATGGAACGAAAATAGACACAATTTAGAAAGAAAACGAAGGTGGGGAAACAAGTTTTGAAACGCACATTGTGTATTTCGAGTCTGATTTACATTTTACTTTGAATGGTCCAACCGATTAACGCCGCTCGTTGCTTTGCCAATTCTACTTTTTCGCCGATGAACAACTCGTCTAATGTTTGATTAAATAAGGAAATCCAACGTTTAAAATGTTCCTCTGTTAACCGCATGTGCATGTGTTTATCGGTCACACTTGTCGTATATCCAGATTCATCTAGTAAGACAAAACGCCAAAAGAATTCCATTTTTGGGAGATGTTCTTCGAAATTTAAACGCTTAAAAAACGGGGAAATGAGCTCATCCTCCATGACTTTTTGATAAAAAGTTTGAACTAACTCATGAACATCCGCTTCATTTTCAATTTCCCTCATCTCACAAAGTTACGGAACTATTTTTTCTTTGTATCTTCATGCCAAATTCCAAGATGACAAGGTATATTTTTTCCTTTTTGACGTGCTTTCATGTCCTGATTTTATCGGCTCAGTCTTATACGAGCAGCTACACAGTGAAGAAGTCACAAGCCAAATCTGCCAACTGCGCACCACCGACTACCACCACGTACATGGAACTCAATAATGTTCGAGCGATGGTACACACTGCTGGTAATTTATGGCAAATTCCGAATCAGAACTATTCCAAATATGAAATTCCAAAAAATTCTGGTATCAACGCCCTTTTTACCGCTGCTCTTTGGTTAGGTGGTACGGATGTAAACAATCAGTTAAAATTGGCCGCTTTGCGCTACCGAAATGGTCAAGATTATTGGACGGGTCCGCTTTCGAAAGTGTATGCGGAAACGACTTACGATAATTGCAACAAATACGACCAGCATTTTGTCACAACACAAGATGAAGTGAGGGAATTTAACGCATGGTACGAAGCAGGAATCACCGATCAACAAAACGGAACAACGACACAAGATGAACTTTTTCCAGGTTACAAGGTGCCGAAAAGCATAAAAAACTGGCCCGCTCATGGGGATGTTTCACTTGGACAAGATTATTACCTCGCTCCCTTTTACGATTTTAACGGCGACGGACACTACCGCTGGGAAGATGGGGATTTTCCTTGGTACGACATCAAAAAAACAAAGTCCTGCAGCATCGACAGAAGTGTCGCACTTTACGGAGACCAAAATTTCTGGTGGGTCATGAACGACAAAGGAAACATTCATACGGAAACAGGTGCAGATCCAATCGGTATGGAAATCCGTGCACAAGCATTTGCTTTCGCGTCCAACGATGAGATAAACAATATGACTTTCTACAACTACGAATTGATCAATCGTGGGACACAAACCTTATACAATACATACTTTGGCTTTTTTACCGATGGAGCACTAGGTGATCCATACGATGATTATGTTGGATGTGACGTAAACCGTGGACTTGGATACTACTACAATGGTGACAACTATGATGGTGATAATTCTGGATACAAAGGATACGGTTATTCCCCTCCTGCTGTCGGAGTAGACTTTTTTGAAGGTCCGTATCAGGACAACGACAATATCGATAATGCCTTTGGAATTGGGGACAATGAAGCCTTAAACGGAATCGGCTACGGTGATGGTGTAGTGGACAATGAACGTTTTGGAATGCGTCGATTTTTGTATTATTCGAATACAACAAATGGCGCAAATCCCAATCAAACGGATCCTACGAATGCTTCAGACTACTATAACTACTTGCGTGGATTCTGGAAAGATGGGTCCAAGTTTGTCTATGGTGGAAGCGGGCACATTTCTGACCCGGAAGCGGATCCAAATACACCATGTGAGTTTATGTTTCCTGGAAATACAGATCCACTTGGATGGGGGACAAATGGTGTTCCACAACCTGTTTGGACCGAACAAACGGCCAACAACACGCCAAATGACCGACGCTTTGTTCAGTCTGCTGGACCATTCGTCTTGAAACCAGGAGCAGTGAATAACATCACCGTTGGAGTTGTTTGGGCACGAGCATCGTCAGGAGATCCCTTCGCATCTGTTAGCTCCCTTCAACGAGCGGATGACAAAGCTCAGTCATTATTTGAGAATTGTTTCAAAGTTTTAGATGGACCACACGCACCTGATTTATCGCTGCAAGAATTAGAAAACGAGGTGATTTTAATCCTAAGCAATCCGGTCAATTCTAATAATTACCGTGAACAATACGAGGAGTTTGATCCTTTCATTGTGTCGAGCGAGCCGAATGCCGATAAAACCTACAATTTCCAAGGGTATCAAATTTACCAATTGAAGGATGCGAAAGTGGCGTTATCTGATTTATCCAACCCGGATAAAGCACGCTTAACCGCGCAATGCGACCTGAAAGATGGTGTTGGAAAAATCATCAACTTCGAGTTTAATGAGGATTTAAATGCTTCGATTCCTGTACTTCGCGCAAGCGGTGAAGATAAAGGCATCCGTCACAGTTTTAGTGTGAAAAACGATTTGTTTGCACAGGGAGAATCACGACTGGTCAATTTCAAACGGTATTATTTCATGGCCGTTTCTTACGCTTACAATAATTACAAAGAATACATTCCGACCGATCCACTTGCTCTAGACGGACAAAAGAAAAAATACATCACGAGTCGAAAAGCAGCCATTGGCGAAGTAAAAGTAATGGAAGCAGTGCCGCACAACCCCATGCCAGAGGCAGGTGGAACAGCACAAATGATCGCTTACGGATCCTCTCCACTGATCACACGATTAGATGGATACGGAAATGGAAATCGTTCCTTGGAATTAACAGCAGCTTCGGAAAAAACAATTTTGGAAGAAGGTTACATGGCGAATCCAACGTATGATTATGGTCGTGGTCCGATCAACATCAAAGTGGTGGATCCATTGAACTTGAATGTAAATTCAATGATTACACAGCAAATGCTTCTGGAAATGCTGCGGACACCGCTAGTTGGACTGTTTACCGCTATGCCAACAAAGGTGATTTAACGCCAATCGACTCGGTAAGTTCTGAAAACACCATCGCTGGTGACAATGAGCAAATCATTCCAGCATGGGGAATCTCTGTTCAGATTTATCAAAATAAATACTACTTCCCTGTTGGAACGGGAAGTTTTGTTAGTAAGACTACGGACATGATTGAGTCATCAATTGAGTTTGCTGATTCTTCGAAACGATGGTTGACAGGAGTTAAAGACAATGATGCGTTTTTCCCGACGAATTGGATTCGCTCCGGAGACTACACACCTGTTACCGATCCTACCGATCCTGCTTATGATTGTAATCCGCTTGCACCAAACTACCTTAACGCATGCTATTACCAAGATGAATTAGGTGTCGACCCTACGCAAGCCTATGAGCGCATTCTAGAAGGAATAGTGGCGCCACATCGATTGACAGGATACCAAGGTGAATACATGCCAATGGCTTATTTTGGAAACTTTTCCCCATCAAGCAAGCAAAATGCATCGATTAGCTTCTTGCCTAGTGTGAACATTATCATTACATCAGATAAGAGCAAATGGACGCGTGTTCCAGTCATTGAACTCGGACGCAGCGCAGGATTAAACATTGGCGGTTGTGCCCCAGGTGCTATGCGTAAGAGTCCAAGTGTGGACAAAAATGGAAATCCAGACGCTTCAGGAACAACCGGAATG
>JBEDJV010000129.1:0-3409 GCA_041172545.1 Bacteroidota bacterium
ATTTAATATAAGTCAAGTTCCACAACCGGAAAACTTGAAAGAAGTAGGATACGCTTTATTGCAAATGCCAAATATTGCTTCAAAAAAATGGGTGTACGAACAGTACGATTCCATGGTTGGAACACGCACAATGACAACCAATCGTCCTTCGGATGCAGGAGTGGTAAACATCAAAGGAACAAATAAAGCATTAGCGATGACAGTGGATTGTAATTCACGTTATGTGAACGCTGATCCGGAAATTGGAACGATGATTGCCGTTTCGGAAGCCGCTCGTAACATTGTTTGTGCAGGTGGAATTCCAAGTGCGATTACAAATTGTTTAAACTTCGGAAATCCGTACAATCCAGAGTCCTACTGGCAGTTTGTTGGGGCAATCAAAGGAATGTCCGCGGCTTGTTTGAAGTTTGAAACACCCGTAACCGGTGGAAACGTTTCCTTCTACAACCAAACATCAATGAATGGAGTAGAGGTGCCTGTTTTTCCAACACCGACGATTGGAATGATTGGATTGGTAGAGGATAAGGAGAAAGTGATGTCCTTGGACTTCAAACAAAAAGGTGATTTGATTTTCTTAGTCGGTGAATACAAAGAGGATATCGCGTCCTCCGAATATTTGGCAACGTACCATGGAATCAAAGCTTCCCCAGTTCCATATTTTGATTTAGAGGAAGAATTTAACATGCAACAAGCGGTTAAAGGATTGATTGAAAATAATTTAGTAAACGCTGTTCACGATGTGTCTGATGGCGGATTATTCGTAAGTTTGGTCGAAATGTCGATGCCGCGTGAACTTGGATTCGATATCGTTACGGATTCTGAAATTCGCGAGGATGCGTTTTTATTTGGTGAAGGCCAGGGACGTGTTGTGGTATCGGTAACAGAAGAGCAAGAAGAAATGTTCCTTGAATACACAGTGAATTCAGGTGTAAACATCACGCTACTTGGACACGTTACCAAAGGAAAAATGCAAATCGATGAGGAGCATTTTGGATTTATAACAGAAGCGAAGCACTTGTTCGACACAGCGCTTGGTAAACACTTTGAAAATTGAAAATAGAAAACATGGAATACAACACCACTAGAGGGAAGTTGATATTGCCAGAATATGGTCGTAATGTGCAGAATATGATTGCACACGCAATGGAAATTGCGGACCGAACAGAACGGAACCGTGCGGCACAGGCAATTATCGAGGTGATGGGACAATTGAATCCACACTTGAGAGATGTTGACGATTACCGTCACAAATTGTGGACTCACTTATTCGTGATGTCGGATTTTAAATTGGAGGTTGATTCTCCCTACGAAATTCCGAAACAAGAAGTCCTCAATGAAAAGCCGGATCGACTTGTATACCCGAAAAGTTCCATTCGCTATGGTCACTACGGAAAATATACCCAGACGATTTTAGAGGAATCGAAAAATACGGAAGATCCAGCGGAAAAGGAATACCTGAAAACTTCCATGGCTAATTTCATGAAAAAACAATACTTGTCCCACAACAACGATGCGGTGGAAAACAATGTCATTGCAGAGCATTTGAAGGAATTGTCTAAAGGTGAATTGATCCTCGAAAATCCTGATGATTTGGTGAATACAAACACCTTGCTGCGTACCTTAGGACTTGGAGCGAACAACAAGAAATTTGTGAAAACAAACAACTTCAAACAAAAACAAAAAAAGAAATTCCAAAAAAAGCAATAAACCATGGCTTCATTTGAAATATACGGTGGCAAACCATTAAAAGGTGAATTGATTCCGCAAGGAGCAAAAAACGAAGCATTACAAGTGCTTTGCGCACCTTTGTTGACAGAAGAGAAAGTAACTATTTCGAACATTCCGGACATTGTCGATGTCAATAAATTGATTGCATTATTGCAGACAATGGGTGTGAAAGTGGAAAAGGTGGAGAAAGGAACCTATATTTTTCAAGCGAAGGACATCGACTTAAAATACTTGGAATCTGAAGATTTCAAAAAAAGAGCATCCTCTTTACGTGGATCGATCATGATTGTTGGACCATTGTTGGCGCGTTACGGAGTTGGATTTATTCCAAAACCAGGTGGAGACAAAATTGGACGACGTCGTTTGGATACGCACTTCGAAGGATTTACAATGCTCGGAGCAAAGTTTAATTACGATGCAGGTGAACACTTTTATTCAATTGAAGGAAAGAACTTAAAAGGTACCTACATTCACTTGGATGAAGCATCTGTAACTGGAACAGCAAATATCTTGATGGCGGCTGTGATGGCGGAAGGTGAAACTACGTTCTACAACGCTGCATGTGAACCATACATCCAACAATTGTGTAAAATGTTGAACTCCATGGGAGCAAACATTACAGGGATAGGGTCAAACATGCTCATCATTAACGGAGTGAAAAAATTAGGTGGTTGTTTCCACCGCATTCTTCCAGATATGATTGAAATCGGAAGCTTCATTGGCTTAGCTGCGATGACGAAATCTGAAATTACCATTAAAGATGTGAGTTGGGAAAATTTGGGAATCATTCCAAATGTTTTCCGTCGCCTCGGAATCAAATTAGAGCGTCGTGGAGATGATATCTACATTCCTGCTCAAGAGTCTTACGAAATTGACACGTTTATCGATGGATCCATTCTAACGATTTACGATGCACCTTGGCCTGGATTTACACCTGACTTATTGTCTATTATTTTGGTTGTTGCTTCACAAGCCAAAGGTTCTGTGTTGATTCACCAGAAAATGTTCGAATCTCGTTTGTTCTTCGTAGACAAGTTGATCGATATGGGGGCGCAAATCATTTTATGTGATCCACACAGAGCAACCGTTATTGGATTGAATCGTGAACACGACTTACGCGGGATTACCATGTCCTCGCCAGATATTCGTGCAGGAGTATCCTTGTTAATTGCTGCCTTATCGGCAAAAGGAAAAAGTGTCATCGAAAACATCGAGCAGATTGACCGTGGCTATCAAGACATTGAACTTCGATTAAATAATATTGGGGCGGACATTCGTCGCGTTGGCTAATGAAAAAGCAACTGATTTTTGGTGGATTGTTCCTGCTAGCATTTACCTGCTATTCACTTTGTTTTCGAAATGAAAAATCCTTCGACACAAAGGATCTTGCACCGGAAATTAAGTTAGTAGGCTCAAACGGTAAAGTGAGAAAGCTATCCGATTTACGCGGTAAATTAGTGTTGGTCGATTTTTGGGCTTCTTGGTGTGGACCTTGCCGAAAGGAAAGTCCAAATTTGGTGGAGGCTTACGCCAAATACAAATCCAAGGAATTTAAAAATGCTGAGGGATTTGAAGTGTTTAGCGTTTCCATTGATAAGGACGCTGCAGCCTGGAAACAAGCGATCAAAGAAGACCGTCTATCTTGGAAAAATCATGTAATGGACAAGGATGGGATTGCTTC
>JBEDJV010000129.1:3446-10648 GCA_041172545.1 Bacteroidota bacterium
GCAAGTGGGGGAGAGCTGAGAGGGATTCAATTACACATTCAAATCGACAAACAACTAAAGTAGTTAGATTCGATTAAGAACATAAGTAATTAACGCATTCATTTCGCGTTCAGCACCACTTGAAAACTCCATATTTGGACGATTAGCTACGCCTAAACAAATCGTTGTACACGCATGTCCTAATTGTCTTCCCAAAGCGAATATGGCCGAGCTTTCCATTTCGAAATTGACTATTTTCCATTCATCTTGACGGAAACTACCAAGTTTTACGTGAATGTCTTTAATCTTACTTTCCAAACGCAAACTTCGACCTTGTGGGCCATAGAATCCCGAACTTGTGATGGTGATTCCTGAGTGTGTTTCTGAAGAGCTCAAACGATTCGTGAGTCCTGGATCCGCGGAAATCAGGTAAGGAATAATACCGTAAGGCAAGTTCAAGTGCTGGTCTATATTTGAGCGCAGTGTTGCTTCCTCTCTTGTATAGTCAATGGGATAAAAATGTGCAACGTTGTCGAAACCATAGGCGTGTGTGGACAACATGTACGCATGCAAAGGAATGTCTGGCTGTAAGATTCCACAGGTTCCAATTCGAACGATTTCTAACTGAGTTTTCGTTGGTTTCTCTGTGCGTTGTTCCAAGTCGATGTTCACCAAAGCATCAAGTTCCTGCAGGCAAATATCGATGTTGTCTGTTCCAATCCCAGTTGAGAGCACACTGATTCTTTTTCCTTGGTATGTTCCTGTATGACAAACGAACTCCCGGTGCTGACTCCGATGTTCAATGGTATCAAAGAATGCAGAAACTAGCGCTACACGGTCTTGATCTCCTACAAGAATGACCTTATGCGCAAGTTGATTTGGGTTTAAAGCCAGATGATATACTTCATTTCGCTCGTTTAATACGAGCTCTGTGGCAGGAAAATGCATGAATTATAGACTTCCGAATACCTTAGCTAACAATTCGGTTACACGAGCCGCTGGATCCTTTCGGATTTTATTTTCTTCTTGTTCTACCATCTTGAAAAGCCCTTCGATTGCTTTTTGCGTCACGTATGCATTTAAATCTGGATTGATTTTTTCTCCACCCGTCAAATTCATCGCGGCATTGTATTTTGTCATAATTGGACTCCAATACTCTGTTAATTTCACACGGGAAATAGCTTCTGCAACTTTAGGAGAAAATGCCGTCGTTAATTTTGCTGTCGTTTGATCCTTCAAGAATTTTGTCGCTGCACCGTTTCCACCGTTCAAAATAGCAAATCCATCTTGGACACTCATGTTGGTGATGGCATCAACGAAAATAGGTAAGGCTTCTTTCGCTGCTTCTTCCGCCGCACGGTTCAAGGTGGTTTCGAATTTCTCCACTTGAGCAGTCATGCCTAAATCAATTGCTTTTTGACGAGCTTTGATTGCATCAGGAGGAAAGGCCAAACGAATGGCTTCGTTTTTTAGAAATCCATCTGTTACCGAGGTAACATTCACCGCATTCTTGATGCCAACTTGCAAGGCTTCTTTCAGTCCAGAAATCACTTCTTGGTTACTTAATTTCGGTGCTGACGGAGTAGTCGAAATGGGATTAACATATCCGTTTACCATGGATAAGTCTACTTTCGAACAAGTTCCAACAAACAAGGAAATAGAGGAGAACGCGAGTATTTTAAACATGCTTAACGAATAACGTTGATGATTCCTGTTCTTTCGTTTTTACCATCCGTGTCTAGCTCTTTGTACCAAGCTTTCCATGTGTAAATTCCCGGTTGAACTTTTTGACCGTTGTAATATCCATCCCAATAAGAATTTACGTCATGTGTTTCCCAAACAACTTCACCCCAACGGTTGTGAACGGTTAATTCGAAATTCGCTTTATCAATACCTTCCACGTAGAACATCCAAACTTGATTGTGCTCATCATCATCAGGTGTAAATGCTGTTGGTGCATAGAAAATCACATCAGAAACTACTTGAATTGGGTAGGTAACTGAATCGGAACAACCTAAGTTTGTTGTGACGATCAAGGTGATGTCATATGTCCCCATAACTCCTTCAGGGAACGTAATCATTGCGCTTCCACCATTGTTAACAATGCTTGTAGCACCGGTACTAACCCAGTTGTAATTAGCAATGTTTCCGGATGAAATGTCGTTTGTTTGAACAGTTGTTTCAAACCATGTTAATGGACTTTTCGACATAGTAAAGTCTGCGGTTGGCAATGGTGTTACTTCCACAATGTCTTGGAAGTGTCCGAAGTATAAACATCCGTGAATGGAAGTCACGACCATGTCAACCGTGTAGGTACCTGGATTAGGTAAGGTGTGCGGTAAAGGGTCAAGTCCATTTACGTTAAATGATTCTCCAGTTGAAAAAATATACTCAGTACTTGCTACGTCTCCACCATTTGTAGACATGTTGCTAAATACGAAGTCTCCTGGCAAACATCTTTGTGCGAAGTCAGGAACCGTGTTAGGAATAATTTCTAGGGGGAATGTAATCGTCATACATTCTGTTGTTGTAGGTGATCCACATGCTTCGCTAAGCGTCACACAATAAACAGTGCCGGAATTGATAGGGTCAACAGTTAAGGAACTACCATTTCCAATTGGCAAACCGTCTTCGGTCCAAGTGTATGTGTAACCGGTAGAACCACCCGCTCCTGTTGCTGTCAATAAAATGGCATCTTCGGAACAAATCATGGTATCTTGTGTCAAGAAGGTAATATCCAATGGCGCTGGTTCATTAATGGTTACATCCAAGGTTTGCACACAACCATTCATATCCGTTACTGTTACAGTGTGTAATCCTGCACCTAAATCCAATGCGGTTGCTGCTGAAGCTGTGGAACCTGTCCAACTGTACGAGTAAGCTGGTGTTCCTTGTGTGACGTTCACTGTCGCTTGTCCATTCGCAATCGTGTAACAATTCGCATCAACGATGTTCGTCATTGTTAATATCATTGCTGGAATTTCCGTGATTGTTACGTAAATAGTATCCTGACATCCACTTGCGGTAGATGCATAACACCAGTAGTTTCCAGCGCTAAGTCCAGTGGCTGTTTGCGTAGTTTGACCATTACTCCATTGGAAGTTAATAGCTCCCGTTACTGGCGTTACAACTGCTGTTGCTGTTCCATCGCTACCACCCGGACAAGAAACCGGAGTTGTTGTTCCGTTAAATGTTGCTGGATTATCGGTAATCACTGCTGTTCCTGTTGCGGTACATCCGTTTCCGTTCACCACTGACACAGTGTATGTTCCAGCTAATAATCCAGTTGCTGTTGCACCTGTTTGACCATTGCTCCATAAGTAAGTATATGGTGGAGGTGAAGTAGCTCCCGGAACTGCTGTAGCTGTTCCAATTCCTTGCGAGCAAATATCAGGAACTGTTGTTGTTGTTAAAGATGGATTAGAAACGGTCAACCAAGTGGTGTCGTTGGTAATCGAACCAACACTTGTTCCACATGCTGCACCTGTTAAAAAGTAACCCGTGGTTCCGGATGGAACTGGATTTACGTTTAAGGTACCGTTGTTGTAAGGGAATGTTTGTCCCAATGTGTTTGCCCAAAGGAAATTACTTCCTGGGCTATTCACCATGACATAAGGTATTTGCGAAATGGTGTATGAGTTAGTATTTGCAGGAGCAGTTGGTAAAAATCTTCTTCCATCTTGATTTGCACTCCAAACAGAAACATTGCGTCCTGGTGTGATGTGTGCAACAGTCATTGGGTTGTTTTCAGATCCTTGAATCGCTAAACTACTATTCCAAGTACCACAAATTGGTTTGTTACCGATGTGTAACTCAAAAATATTGGAAGTTTCATAAAGGATAATCGCTAGGTAATTACACTGTGTTGTACAACCAAACATGGCAACATTTTTGTAAAGCACGACAAATTTACGATTCGGTGCTGTACCAATGGTTTGGTATTGTACTTGTCCAGCTGTTGCAGGATTCAAATCCTGATAAGCAATCATGATGGAGTTACGTGCTGAAGGGAATGCCATGTTTGGCAGTGGTGTAACCCCAGCAAGTGACCATGGACAATATCCACTAACAGGAGCGAAAGAGATGAGACCATTCGATCCAATCGCACAAGTAGTGTAATTTATTCCATAAAAATTGAAAGGAAATCCAATTGGAACAGATCCTGACCAAACGTCATCACTTAAAAACACGCTCGTTGGTGCATTTAAGTAAACACCAGCAGCTGTACCAGGATTCACTCCTGAATTACAGTTGTTGATGGTTACTGTCTGACCAGCACACACGGTTGCATCTTGTCCTAAACACAAAACAACATTGCTTTGACTGTATGAGTTCAGCTGTGTAGCCAACATCAATAAAAATGCAAGGGATAACTTAATAAAACTCATGTTTTTTGTTGATCTATTTAACATATTTTCGATATCTAGTAGTTAGTTCTGAGCCTTAAACGACAATCTATTGAAGGTGGTTGCTTAGGCGGATCAAAAATATGAAAAAAAGATTCGAATAACAAGGTTGAACGGATAGATTTCACTCTTTTCAACAGTTTCTGTCGAACAGGATTGAACACAGATGATAAAAGTGTCATTTTGACACTAATAATTTGTTGAAAATAGTTGGCTTATCGTACGAAAATGTTGCTACTTTTGCCCAAGTTCAATTATTAAAAACGATAAATATGTCTAATAAGTATCATGCAGAGATTGAAGCGTTCATGGATCGAGTTCGTGCTAAAAACGGACATGAGCCAGAATTTCTTCAAGCGGTTCAAGAAGTAGCGGAAGCAGTTATTCCAATTGTAGAAGCAACGCCAAAGTATAAAGCGGCTAAAATTTTAGATCGCATTGTTGAGCCAGAAAGAACCATCATTTTCCGAGTTCCTTGGGTAGATGACAAAGGTGAAGTTCAAGTCAATAGAGGTTACCGTGTTGAGTTTAACTCTGCAATTGGTCCATATAAAGGTGGATTACGTTTCCATCCATCTGTGAATTTATCAATCCTTAAGTTCTTAGGATTTGAGCAAATTTTCAAAAATTCCTTAACAACGCTTCCTATGGGAATCAGATAACGAAGTAATGAAATTCTGTCAATCATTTATGACGGAATTATCTCGTCACATTGGCGCTGACACAGATGTACCTGCTGGGGATATCGGTGTAGGTGGACGTGAGATTGGATACATGTTCGGACAATACAAAAGAATTCGCAACGAATTTACAGGTGTCTTAACTGGAAAAGCACGCAACTGGGGTGGATCATTGATTCGTCCAGAAGCAACTGGTTACGGAACGGTTTATTTCGCAAAAGAAATGTTAGCGACAAAAGGTGATTCTTTCAACGGTAAAATTGTAGCCGTTTCTGGTTCTGGAAACGTAGCACAATACGCTTGTGAGAAAGCAACTCAATTAGGAGCGAAAGTGGTTACTTTGTCAGATTCAGAAGGCTACATCTACGATGCAGACGGAATCGATGCGGATAAATTAGCATTTGTGATGGAATTGAAAAATGTGAAACGTGGACGTATCTCTGAATACGCGAACGTTTATTCATCTGCGAAATTCATCGCTGGTAAACGTCCATGGGAAGTGAAAGCGGACATCGCTCTTCCTTGTGCTACGCAAAACGAATTGAACGGTGACGAAGCGAAAGTTCTTGTTTCTAACGGTGTCATTTGTGTCGCTGAAGGAGCAAACATGCCTTCTACACCAGAAGCAATCACTGCATTCCAAGATGCGAAAGTATTGTTCTCTCCAGGAAAAGCGTCAAACGCTGGTGGAGTAGCAACTTCAGGATTGGAAATGTCGCAAAATTCACTTCGTCTTTCTTGGCCAGCTGAAGAAGTTGACCAACGTTTACACGGAATCATGGTTTCCATTCACGAAGCATGTGTGAAATACGGAAAAGATGAAGCTGGATACGTAGATTACGTGAAAGGTGCAAACATCGCTGGATTCGTAAAAGTAGCTGATTCAATGATTGATCAAGGTTTGGTTTAATTCCATCCCACAAATATTAAAATCCCGTCTTTGGCGGGATTTTTTTTTGCATTTGTTTTGCGAATTTTCAGCACCTTTGTATGTGATCCATCGACTGATAATTTGCTGTTTATTCTTAAGTCAATACTGGTTTTGTTCAGCGCAAAATCAAGTTGAGTCTAGTGTTTGGCGTATTGGACTCACTCAAGAAGTTCAGAAATTCAATCAATTCTCCAATGTTCGTATTCAATGGGAGAAAAATAAAAACATCTTTTCCTTCCATCTTGGATTATCCGCCCAAAAGGCAACGCAACAACTCTTTGCACCCTCTCTTTCGGTTGATTATGCGCAACTTTGGAAAATCAAGCGTATTTTTCTCGGTCCAGTTATGTGTTTGTCAGGCGACACGAATGTTTTTGGTACACGTTTTTTGTACCTGCATTCATCAGTAGGCTATCGATTTGCCATTGGAGATACATGGCAATTTTTTCAAGAAGCTACGATTGGTCCGACGATGGAGTCGTTTACGTACTTCAGCCAAACGAATCAGCAATTCTCGTGGAATTATCATGTTAAATTAGGGCTCCAGTATGCGCTACGTTAAGATTACGTTCTTGTTATGCGTCCTTTTTGCTTGCACGAAAAGCGAAGAAGTCAAGAACATCCTTGTTTTTGGACATGCTGGAATGGGATTGAGTATGGATAATTCCATTTATCACGACAATTCAAAAGAAGCAGTTTCCCTTGCCTTGAATTTACCAACCTCAAATGGGGTGGAGGTGGATGTCCGTTTAGGTGCGGATGGAACGTTGTGGCTCTATCATGATGAATGGTTGGAAGCTGAAACCAATGGAAAAGGCTGTGTTTCAGACTTGAGTGATCAGGATTTATCCAACATTCACTATCAAACACTGAAAAAGGAAAAGTTGGTGAAATTAGTCGATGTGTTGAGTTTGCTCCATGAAGATCAGCAGTTGTTTATCGATTTGAAACATGTGAATTCTTGCCGCAATGAACGGGTGGACTTCGAACGCTTGAAAGAAGCGTTTGAAGAGCAGTTGCAGGGATATGAGAACCAGGTGAAAATCATCTGCGCCTATGAATATTGGCTAAACGAACTTGCTACTGAATATGAAGTATTGTTCTCAACGGATGCTGTCGAAGAAGGAAAGAAAATAATTCAGAATCATCCGAGCATCAAAGGATTAGTCATTCGTAATGCGGTGATTGTTGCACAAGATGTTTCCT
>JBEDJV010000129.1:10684-14691 GCA_041172545.1 Bacteroidota bacterium
CTCGCGGATGATCTCAGAAATGCTTTAGAGGAAAGAGGTTACGCTTTGTAGAAAGGCAACTTCACTACTTTTGCTTTGACTCCTTTGTCACGGATTTCCACAAAAATCTCGCTGTCTAATTTACTGTTGTCAACCGTAACGTAGCCAAGTCCAATTCCTAATTTCATGCTTGGGGACATGGTTCCAGAGGTAACTTTCCCGATTACCGTTCCAGCAGCATCCAAGATAGGATAATCGTGACGAGGAATTCCACGGTCAATCATTTCGAATGCAACTAATTTACGTGTAACACCCGCCTCTTTTTGTTTCGCCAAAAATTCAGAATCGGTAAAATCTTTGGTGAATTTGGTAATCCAACCAAGTCCAGCCTCTAGTGGAGAAGTCGTATCGTCGATGTCGTTTCCATACAAACAGAAGCCCATTTCTAAACGAAGAGTGTCGCGTGCAGCTAATCCGATTGGTTTAATACCGAAATCAGCGCCAGCAGCAAAGACAGCATCCCAAAGTTGATTCGCGTCTTCGTTTTTCACATACACTTCAAATCCACCTGAACCAGTGTATCCCGTTGCGGAGATCATCATGTTTTCGATTCCGGCAAATGTTCCATGTTGGAAAGTGTAATACGTCATGTTCGATAAATCGATATCAGTTAACGATTGCATGGCTTCCGCAGCTTTTGGCCCTTGAATCGCCAATAAGCTGTATTGATCGGAAAGATTTTCCATTTCAACGCCTAAATCATTCAAAGAAGAAATCCAATTCCAATCTTTCTCAATGTTAGAAGCATTGACAACGATGAAGTATTCTTCCGCATTCACGCGGTAAATAATTAAATCGTCTACGATTCCACCTTTGCCATTCGGCATACAAGAATATTGTGCTTTTCCATCAAACAAAACAGATGCATCGTTGGAGGCAAATTTTTGAATTAATGCCAAGGCGTTTGGTCCACGCAAAACAAACTCACCCATGTGAGAAACATCGAATACACCAACGGCTTGACGAACCGTTTCGTGTTCGGCATTCACACCTTCGTATTGAACAGGCATATTGTATCCCGCAAATGGAACCATTTTCGCTCCAAGATCGATGTGTTTTTGTGTTAGTGCAGTATTTCTCATGTGTTGTTGTTTTTTCAGTAGATAAATTCGATTAGTTTTTTACGCGTTCCACGTAAACACCTGTACGAGTGTCAATTTTAATCACTTCGCCATTATCGATAAACAAAGGAACTTTTACTTCTGCTCCTGTGGCAATCGTTGCTGGTTTCATCGAGTTCGTAGCAGTATCTCCTTTAACTCCCGGTTCTGTATACGTAACTTCAGAAATGATGTACATCGGTAATTCCACCACAAGTGGCATCTCTTCTTCCGCATGGAAAAGGATGTTTACAATCATCCCTTCCTGTAAGAATCCTGGTTTTTCCACCATTTTCAATGGAATATTTACTTGTTCGTACGTTTCATTGTTCATGAATACATAGGATTCAGCTTCTTGGTATAAGTATTGGTACTCGCGGTTTTCAATGCGAACAGGATCAATTTTGTGTCCAGCTGAAAACGTATTGTCAAGCACTTTTCCTGATTCGATTTGACGCATTTTCGTACGCACAAACGCAGGACCTTTTCCAGGTTTAACGTGTTGGAATTCGATGATTTGATAAAGTTTGTCATTGTGACGGATGCACAATCCGTTTCGGATGTCGGAAGTATTAGCCATGGTTCAATTCAAATTTGGAAGGCAAATATAGGATTTTGAGCCGAAAACACAATTGTTTCGACTGAAATTCCTTCGAAATTCAACGGCGCTTTCCGAACTTTTGGATGTTTTCTACTTAGTTATTGAAATAAAGGCCTTTATCAACGGAATTTCGTTCATAAAAAAGCAACTTTCCATGTGTTTTCAGTCCTTCTAAAAGTTATTTTTGTTATTGCGAAAATCTCAAAAACCGAAATGGCAGAAAATCAATATACTGAAGATAATATACGTTCCCTCGATTGGAAGGAGCACATTCGTCTTCGTCCCGGTATGTACATCGGGAAATTAGGGGATGGTGCGGCAGCGGACGATGGAATTTATATCCTTGTGAAAGAAGTCGTGGATAACTGTATCGACGAATTCGTGATGGGCAATGGAAAACGCGTGGACATCAAAATCAAGGATGGAAAAGTATCTGTTCGCGATTATGGACGTGGAATTCCACTCGGAAAAGTAGTGGAAGTTGTTTCCAAAATGAATACAGGGGGAAAGTACGATTCCAAAGCATTTAAAAAATCGGTCGGACTAAATGGTGTGGGTACGAAAGCGGTCAATGCCCTTTCTTCCCATTTCATGGTGTACTCGGTTCGTGAAGGTGAAAAAGTAGCCGCTGAATTCTCGAAAGGGGAATTGGTGAAGGAACATCCAATTGAGAAAACGGATGAAACGAATGGAACCTACGTAGAGTTTATTCCGGACGAAAGTATTTTCAAGAAATACGCTTTCAAAACGGCGTATTTGGATAAAATGATGTGGAATTATTGTTATTTGAATCGTGGTTTGACCATGTATTACAATGGCGAGAAATTCCAATCAAAAGATGGATTAAAGGATTTGTTGGAAAACAACATGGATGGAGATCCGCTTTATCCAATTATTCACTTGGAGGACGAGGACATCGAAGTAGCGTTTACGCACGGACGAACATACGGTGAGGATTATTATTCTTTCGTGAACGGACAGCATACCACGCAAGGAGGAACGCATCAAAGTGCTTTCCGTGAGTCCGTGGCAAAAGTTATTCGAGACTTTTATAATAAAAACTACGAGGCGTCGGATATTCGTCAATCCATCGTTGCAGCCATTGCAGTAAAAGTTGTCGAGCCAGTCTTCGAATCGCAAACAAAAACAAAACTTGGATCTCAGGAAATTGAACCAGGAGGAAAGTCCATGCGGGCCTTCATCAATGATTTCTTGAAGGATAAATTAGATAATTACCTGCACCGTAATCCGGATGTAGCCGAAACAATCGAAAAGAAAATTAAGCAGTCCGAGCGCGAACGCAAGGAATTAGCTGGTATTCGTAAGATTGCGCGCGATCGTTCGAAAAAAGCAAATTTGCACAATAAGAAGTTGCGCGATTGTCGCACGCATTTAACGGACTTGAAGGACGAAAAACGCGAAGAAACAACCTTGTTTATTACCGAGGGAGATTCAGCGAGTGGATCGATTACGAAGTCGAGAGACGTGAGCACGCAAGCTGTGTTTTCATTGCGTGGTAAACCATTGAATTGTTATGGTTTGACGAAAAAAGTCGTGTATGAAAATGAGGAATTCAATTTGATTCAAGCGGCTTTGGACATTGAAGACGACATGGACAATTTGCGTTACAACAAAATTGTGATCGCAACCGATGCCGATGTTGACGGAATGCACATTCGAATGCTGTTGTTGACTTTTTTCCTTCAATTCTTCCCGGATTTGGTAAAACGCAACCATGTGTATGTCCTGCAAACACCGCTTTTCCGTGTCCGAAATAAAAAGAAAACAATCTACTGTTATTCCGATGAAGAACGTCGAAACGCCATCGAGGAAATCGGAAAAGGAGCGGAGATTACCCGATTCAAGGGACTAGGGGAGATTTCACCGGATGAGTTTATTCACTTTATTGGTGCGGACATTCGTTTGGAGCCGGTGTTGTTGACAAAAGATAATTCGATTGATTCGATCTTATCGTACTTCATGGGTAAAAACACACAAGAGCGTCAAGAATTCATCATTGACAATTTACGTGTCGAGAAGGATGTCGTAGATCAAGGAAAATCAGAGTTAAGTACGAACGAAATAGAAATTGCTTCTTAATCATGGCAGAAGACGAAATAGAAGATGTAAACCATTCCATGGGGGACGAGCACAATCCATTTGAAAACAAACAAGTGGATGAGAAAATCATTCCCGTTGGTGGACTCTATCAAAACTGGTTCTTGGATTATGCAAGTTACGTAATCCTTGAGCGTGCAGTTCCAGCA
>JBEDJV010000130.1:0-4967 GCA_041172545.1 Bacteroidota bacterium
TTTTCTGCAGTTTTGTCTAAAATATCTTCCTATGTTAAAATACGCTTATTTCGTTTCGACATTTTTGTTAATCACGGCTTGTCATCAGTCAAAAGAATCAGTTCAAGAAATTGAATCATGGGCTGCGCCAGAGATGGTAGAGGAAATCTCTGAAGGCGATTTTACAGATGCAGAGTTTGAAGAAATGATGATGATGGAGGAGGAAAATCCATACGTGCGTGGTATTTATAACTCTTCTCGAACATTACAAACAGATTTAGTTCACACACGCCTAGAAGTAAGTTTCGACTGGGAGCATTCACGTTTAAACGGGAAAGAAATACTAACGGCGAAACAGCATTTTTATTCATCCGATAGCCTAATTCTAGACGCGAAAGGCATGGACATTCTTTCGGTGGAGATGAACAATAAAAAATTGAACTACACGTATAACGATTCACTTCATTTACGCATTCAATTGGACCGAAAATATACGCGTGACGAGAAATTCAATGTGACGATTCAATATGTAGCAAAACCAGACGAACGCAAAGTCGGAGGAAGCGCAGCCATTACTTCAGATAAAGGACTGTATTTCATCAATCCAAAAGGAGAAGATAAAACCAAAATGCCGCAAATTTGGACGCAAGGAGAAACGGAAGCAAACAGTGTTTGGTTTCCTACAGTGGATGCACCTAACGCTAAATCTACGGAAGAAATATTAATGACCGTTCAAGATAAATACATGACGCTTTCTAATGGAAAGTTGATTTCGTCTAAGAAAAATGCAGACGGAACGCGCACGGATCATTGGAAACAAGATTTACCACACGCACCCTACTTATTTATGATGGCGGTTGGTGAATTCAAAACGGTTAAAGATACTTACACGCGCAAAGACGGTTCCAAAATGGAAGTAAATTACATCGTTGAGCCGGCGTACGAAAAAGATGCAAAAGCAATTTTTGGCGAAACCCCTGAAATGATTCGCTTTTTCTCGGAACGATTGGGAGTTGAGTTTGCTTGGGATAAATATTCGCAAATTGTCGTGAGAGATTACGTTTCCGGAGCGATGGAAAATACAGGAGCGGTGATTTTTGGGGATTATGTGTACAAAACCGAGCGAGAATTATTGGACGCAAATGATCAATCGACAATTGCACACGAATTGTTTCACCACTGGTTTGGTGATTTAGTTACTTGTGAATCTTGGGCGAATCTACCCTTGAATGAATCGTTTGCAAATTATTCTCAATACCTATGGGACGAACACCGTTTTGGATTGGATGAAGCAGATTATCAAGCAGAAAGCGAAGCAGATGGGTATTTTAGTTCGGCAGAAAATGGCGGATATTTCAATTTGATTCGTTACGATTACAACGATAAAGAAGATATGTTCGACGGACATTCTTATAACAAAGGAGGACGCATCCTACACATGTTGCGCAATTACCTGGGTGATGAAGCGTTCTTTAAAGGATTAAACCTTTATTTGACATCCAATAAATTCAAGGCAGCGGAAGTTCACAACTTGCGTATGGCATTTGAAGAGGTTTCAGGCGAGGATTTAAATTGGTTCTTTGATCAATGGTTCTTGAATAGTGGACATCCTGTACTAGAAGTGACACACACGGTAGATGCAAGCAAGGCAACACTTACTTTAAGGGTAAAACAAGTCCAGAATTACAATGAGTTCCCCATTTACAAACTTCCTGTAGATGTGGCTATTTGGGATGAGTCAGGAAAAACGACGAAACGAATTATCGTTGATTCAGTGGATCAAACGTTCTATTTCCCCATTATTGGGAATGTAAAAAATGTCTTGTTTGATGAGCATCAAATGTTACTAGGGAAAGTATTTGAAGATAAGACTGCGGATGAATTTATTCATCAGTATTACAATGCCACGCGATGGAAAGCACGCAATACTGCATTAACGCGTGTCGCAAAAACACCTGGAGATAAATCTGCACGATTATTAGCAGATGCTTTGAAAGACCCATTTTGGAGCATTCGCTTAGCGGCGATCAAGGTGATGAAGGAGATGGACAAAGAGAAAGCCAAAACGTTTGTTCCTCAGTTGAAAGAAATCGCTTTGAATGATCCGAAATCCGATGTTCGCGCTGCTGCTATTGGTTGCATTGAATTAATGGAAGCAGAGGAGGCGGGTACTTTCTTTAAATCGTTTATTGCTAAAGAGAAATCGTACAGCGCGATTGCTTCTGGACTAGGTTCGTATATTGAAGTGGATGAAAAAGATGCCCTAACAGTTGCTCGAGGAATGAAAAATGAGCCAGCAAAAGCATTGAAAGTGACGATCGCGGAAGTAATTGCACAAATTGGAGACTCTTCAGATTACGATTACTTAGATCAACTCATCTATCACAGTGATTTCAAAGGATACGAAGAACTGAGAACGATGATTTCATATGCAGTGTTTATTATGCGCATGAACATTGATTTACAAGAGAAATCACATGCCGTTTACATTCACTACAATGAAGTAGGAGGAGATTTAACGAAATACTGGGTGCAGCAAGCAGTACAATTCAACCTGCAAAATTACATGGAGCGCGTAAATGCACTTGAAATGGAAATTGCAGAATTGGAAGAAGGAAAAGCGTTCGCGAAAGCAGATGAGAAAAAACGCATCAAACAACGTTATGAGGATTTAATCCAAAATTTAATGCCGCTAGGACAATCAGCCGAAGCACCTGACGAAACAGAAGGCAACTAAGCTTCTTTGTGTAAAATGGTTGTACTGGCTTGTGCTGTCGGCATAATCGTGATGTCACTGATATTCACATGCGCAGGTCGCGTCACGGCGAATAAAACACTGTCCGCAATGTCCTGTGCTTGTAGTGCATCGAATCCTTCATAAACCGAATCAGCGGTTTGTTGATCGCCTTTAAATCGTACGATAGAGAATTCTGTTTCTGCTGCTCCCGGTGCAATATTCGTCACCTTTATTCCATAGGGAACTAAGTCGATGCGCATGGATCGCGAAAGTGCGTCCACCGCATGTTTGCTTGCGCAATAAACGTTCCCACCTGGATACACTTCTTTTCCTGCAATGCTTGCAATATTGACGATGTGTCCGTGTTTTTGCTTTTTCAAAAAGGGAACAACGGCTTTCGTGACATACAATAATCCCTTGATGTTCGTATCGATCATACGCTCCCAATCATCGGAAATACCTTGGTCAATGGGACCACGTCCAACGGCAAGTCCTGCGTTGTTGACCAATATTTCGATGCGATTCTGAACATCCTCCGGCAAGGAAGAAACAGCTTGTTGCACTTCCGCTTCGTTTCGAACATCCATCGTCAAAATATGCACGGCGATATCTAAGTTGCTTAAACGAGACTTTAATTCCTCCAAACGCTGCGTTCGACGCGCTGCGATGATTAATTGATATCCTTCGTTTGCTAATGTTTCAGCAATGGCCTCTCCAAATCCAGCGCTTGCGCCAGTAATAAATGCGTATCCTTTCATGCTACAAAAGTGACAAATTATTTCAAAAGACTGAAGATTTATCACCTTAAGAGAAACAAAACTTGTCAAAATGTCACAATTTGCTACTTGGCATATTCCTTGACCGGAAAAAGAATCAAAATGTATATCATGAAAACAGGACAAATAAACGTACAAACGGAAAACATTTTTCCAATCATCAAGAAATTCTTGTACTCCGACCACGAAATTTTTCTTCGTGAATTGGTTTCAAATGCCGTAGATGCATCACAAAAATTGAATGTCCTCGCAAAAAGCGGAGAATTCAAAGGTGATTTAGGTGAGTTGAAAGTCGAAGTGATTTTAAACAAAGAGGAAAAAACACTGACCATTCGCGATCGTGGTATTGGTATGACAGCTGATGAAATTGATAAGTACATCAATCAAATTGCCTTTTCAGGAGCAGAAGAGTTCGTTCAACAATACAAAGGAAAAGAAGGAGCTGAGCAAATTATTGGTCACTTCGGACTTGGATTCTACTCGGCATTCATGGTAGCGGAACGTGTTCAAATTAAAACGCTTTCCCGTCACGAAGGATCTCAAGCAGTTCAATGGGAAAGTAATGGTTCACCTGAATATACGCTTACTGAAATTGAGAAAGCAGACAGAGGGACAGATATCATTCTTTACATCAACGAGGAGTCCATCGAATTCTTGGAAAAAGAACGCATTGGTGGAATTATTAATAAGTACTGTAAATTCTTGCCGATTCCTGTTTTCTTCGGAAATAAGACAGAATATGTGGATTCTCCAGAAGGAGAAAAGGACGAAGATGGAAAGGTAAAACGTGTAGCGATTGACGTACCGAATCAAGTGAACAATGTCTCTCCGGCATGGACTAAAGCGCCTGTTGACTTGAGTACAGAGGATTATGCAAATTTCTACCGCGAGTTGTATCCTTCTACATTTGATGATCCCTTATTCCACATTCACTTGAATGTTGATTATCCATTTAATCTAACGGGAATCCTATACTTTCCAAAAATCAAGGAAAACGTAGAAGTTCAACGAAATAAAATCAATCTTTACTGTAATCAAGTGTTCATCACGGATAGCGTAGCTGAAATTGTACCTGAGTTCTTGACACTTTTACATGGAGTTATTGATTCACCAGACATTCCATTGAATGTTTCTCGATCATACTTACAGAGCGATAGCAATGTGAAGAAAATATCGGCGCACATTACGAAAAAGGTAGCGGATAAATTGGCAGAGATGTTCAAAAAAGACCGTAAAGATTTTGAGTCGAAGTGGGATGATTTGCAGATTTTCGTTCAGTACGGAATTCTTTCCGAAGAGAAGTTCGCGGATAAATCCAAAGAATTCAATTTAGTGAAAAACACCCAAAATGAATACTTTACTATCGAGGAGTACCAAGAGAAAATTAAGGCGCTTCAAACGGATAAAGACAACAAAGTAGTTGTTTTATATACAAGTAATCCGGAAGAACAATTCTCATTCGTGAAGAAAGCGAA
>JBEDJV010000131.1:0-4955 GCA_041172545.1 Bacteroidota bacterium
TTGTAAGAACAATGGTACTTGCAGCAGTGGCGGATGTAATAAATTGGAAGTGTATGACTGGTTAGCGAATATCGCTTTACCGGCAGGACAGGCCCCTTACGATATTGTTGAAGTTCGTTTTAAAAATGCTAGAAAGGCATTTTACCGAAATGCAGCTAACTTGTCTTTGCAAATCGGTGATTTAGTCATCGTAGATACCGCACCAGGATACGACGTAGGTGTTGTATCTGTTGTTGGTGAATTAGCAAGAGTCCAAGTCAAGAAAAAAGCACCAAACTTCAAAGCGATGGAAGCGCGCAAAATCATGCGCATTGCCAATCAAGAAGAAATTGATAAATGGATTAAGGGAAGGTCCTTAGAAAAAGACCTGATGACTCAATCTCGGGTTTTAGCGATGAACCTGAAATTGGACATGAAAATATCAGATGTCGAGTACCAAGGTGACTTGAGTAAAGCGACATTTTATTACACTGCAGAGGGACGTGTTGATTTCCGTCAATTGATTAAGGACATGGCTGATAAATTCCGGGTTCGAATCGAAATGCGTCAAATTGGAAGCCGTCAAGAGTCCTCCCGCCTAGGTGGAATTGGTTCTTGTGGGCGTGAACTTTGTTGTTCCACGTGGTTAACAGATTTCAGGTCTGTGTCAACATCCGCAGCGCGATACCAACAATTATCTCTGAATCCGCAGAAACTAGCGGGACAATGCGGGAAGTTAAAATGTTGTTTGAACTATGAATTGGACATGTATTTGGATGCTATAAAGTCATTTCCAAAAACGGACACCAAACTTCACACGGAAAAAGGCGACGCTTTTCACATTAAAACAGACGTATTCAAACGCATCATTTGGTACGCGTATCCTGGTGAGATGGGGACTATTGCCTTAAGTCCAGAGCGAGTAGCGGAGATTAAAAAACTCAACAAAGACGGTATTAAACCGAAGGATTTATTAGAATTCACGAAAGTTGAGAAGGTAGTTGAAATGGGTTATCAGAACGTTGTTGGTCAAGATAGTTTGAATCGTTTTGAAAAGAGTTTCGTGAAGAAAAAACGTCCAAACAACAAAAAACGAAATCCAAATAGTCCAGCTGCAACGGCAGAAGCTGGTGCACCAAAAGGAAATAGACCTCCAAATCAAGGTCCGGCTAAAGGAAATAATCCACAGGCGAATAAGGGCAATAACGGAGGAAATAGGCCGAACAATCCTAATCAAAACAAAGGAAATAACCGAACGAACAATCCACAAGGAAATACGAATGCGAATAGTTAGTTTTATTATAGGTTTATCACTTGTCCTGTTCTCGTGTAAAGAAGACTCCTTCTACACGAAGTCCTATTCTTTTTCGAATCAGGTTTGGAAACAGGATGTTAAACCGGTTTTTAAAGTCGACATCCAAGATACGAGCGTACTTTATGACTTTGTTGTAACGGTCCGAACCACAACGGATTACGCCTACAATAATCTATGGGTGTTTTTGAATACAAAACCACCACATGGACAAGAAGTTCGTGAGCCTTATGAAATCAAAACAACCTATCCTGATGGGAATTGGATTGGAAAGAAAACAGGAACGATTGTGGAGCATGAATTGATTTTCAAAAGAAGAAAAGTACCGTTTAAAGGAATGTACACCTTTACTTTTGAGCAAGCGATCACACAGAAAACGGTCGACGAAGTGCTAGACATCTCTATGGAAGTAAAACGAGCAATTGACTAAATATGCGCTTTAGACGCCTAAATTCAGAAGAACTTTTTTCCTTGGAAACAGAGTTCAAACAATTTTTGGTTATTCATGCATTATATGATGAAGAATGGCGTTTATTGGCTGAAGAAAATCCGGAAAAAGCCGAACAATTTATTGAATTATTTAGCGACCTAGTGTTAGAAAAAGTCTACAATAAGGTTTCGTTTCTCGTTCACTTCAGCAGCACAATGGTTTCATTTTTTGACATGCGAAATAATCCACTGAAAGCTTACCATATCAAGTGTACCGAAGGACTTTCACTGCAAAATGAAAACGACATTCAACAGGTCTTATTGGAGCATTTCAATCAATTGCAATTTTACACTGGAGAAAAGCAATTAGTGAAAGACAAAGCTGAGGAGGTATTTGATTTAATTAGAAAAGGGAGTGAAAGCTGTGAGGAAACGTATTTCCTTAAATACAGACAACTATTTGATGGAATTTAAAAAAAAGAAAAGGTGAAGACATCTTTTTTTGTTTTTCTCCGTTTATAAACATAAATTTGACTATTAATTGCCTAAACTATTGACAACTATGAAAACATTCAAGTTCGCCATTATTGGATTCGCGCTCGTAACATTATTTAGCGCTTGTATTGAGCACGAAGTTATTCCACCACCAACGAATAAGGTTGATTTAAATGCAAGTTTAGTTGGATACGTGAATGGTACTCAATTTGAATTAACACAAAATGTGAATGGCTACAATGCTACCACATGGGATACTGCTGTTGTCATCGCATCACCTGCTTTGTCAAAAGTGATTTATACATCTACCATTTACTCCAATCAAAACCCACAATCATTGAGTTTAATGTTTGGAACATTGGATTACGATGCATCTGCAAATACAGAACCAACATTGGCGATGTTTAAAGACTGGACCATGACTAATTCAGGGATTCCAATCTTGTTTAAAGACAAAGCAACGATGGTCGCTCAAAGTGTTGACGGTGTTCAAGTGACATACACGGATAACACTGGAAAAGTTTGGTATTCAAGAGAAACAGATCCAGGACAAATTGCCAACTTTACCATATTAAAACAAGCTTCAGATGGAACAGGAGATTACTCTTTATTTGAAGCAACCTTTTCCTGTAAAGTTTGGTATGTTGACCCACAAACAAGCGTAGAGTCTTTCTTAGACATTACCAACGCCAAGTACCGCGCTTGGTTTAAAAGGTAATTCACCGTATGAGTGAAGTCCTCAAAATAGCTATTATCGGCGATTACAACTTCACCTACAACGCGCATCACGCGACGAATTTATCTTTGGACCACGCATCTGATTTTCTAGAAACAGAAGTCAATTATTATTGGATAAAAATTAACGAAGCGATTCAACACAAACGTGTTTATTTTGAACAGTTTGATGGCATTTGGATTGCGCCTGGTCCTTTTCTCAATCATTTCTTTTTAAACGGCGTTTACAAACTGGTGTTAGAATCGAATGTTCCCGTATTTTTAACTGGTGAAGGATATAAGTACTTTTTCGAATACCTCATTTCGACACATCAACTGAATCCATATGGCGAAAAGTTGATTTCAGACAACCTTATTGAAGGAAATCAATTTGAACGAGTGACTATTTATCCGAAGACAAAAGACGCGGAGAAATTGTATGAGAATTGCAATAATACGGAGCTTAGTTCATCTCGATTCAGTTTATATCCGCAACTGACAGATCAATTAAATGGTTATTTGATTGATATTGAAGCAACAAATCAATTCGATGACCCGGAGATTGTAACCTTGAAAAACCATCCGTTTTTTATGGCTTGTAGTTTTTGTCCACAGATTTCTTCAACAAGAGACTTGCCACATCCATTGATCTACACCTTTCTAAAAATGGCTCGAGAACTTTCCGATTCAAAGTTCAGTCAACTGGTTTAGTGCCGTATAATACAACAAACAGCGTACCGGTCTTTTAAAAATAAGCTCCAATAATTTACCATAAGCAACGATTTGCTCCATGTGTTTTTGGTTCATTTTCCCAGTTTTAAAATCAATGACAAGCACCTCATTGGCCTTCACCAATACTTTATCTGGTTTCTTCACATCATTTTCTCCCGCCAAGACCACTTGTTCGTTGAGTGATTTATCGACATTCTTTAGGTAATCACCTTCGTCCATTTTTGACCAGAAAGCCACTGCGCATTCACGCAATTTTGACTCATTTTTCTGCTCAACGTGACCTTCTCGAAGCAAGTTGGATAAAACAGTGTCTGTATCTACGCTTGATTGACAAAGGGACATGAGTAAGTGAAAATCATTTCCAAAGCGTTGCTCATCAAGCTGAATTTCCGACTCTTCCTGAAATACTTTTCGGAATACGATATCGGGATACCACAAGCGCTGACTATAATCCACCGGTACATATAAATTGGTAGAGGAATCCTCTTTTTTTATGATCGTTTCAGACTGTCCAATTTGCAACAAGCCATCATCATTCATCCCAAGATTCATTTCCTCTAATTGCTCGTGAATCATTGCCCCAAATTTAGTTTTTTCAAAATCATTGATGGCATACAAGCGTAATTCTGGGCGAGTCATTCCCACATAAAATAGGTTCATTTTATCCAAAAGAATCAAGTTATTCTCCTCTTTTGCGAACGCATCTAATTCCGGTATTTGTTGACTTTTCGCTGGAAAAGCATACAGTATTTTATCGCGAACTTCCATCAAATACCTTGCCTTCGTATTCATGGTAATCGTGAAATCCATATTTGGAATAATCACTACCGGAAACTCTAAGCCCTTAGATTTGTGGATGGTCATTATTTTTAATGCAGACTGCGTATCGGGCATTTGCAAGGCAATCTTATCTTTTTGCGCATCGAAGAACTCGAGAAAATGATGTATGTCCGTTTGACGAGCGAGTTGAAATCCATAAATCACATCCATAAAGTGATGGAGGTATGGTTCTTTAGTTTCCTGCCAATCCATTAAACGCATGAATTTCTGAACCAAGTCATACACACTTTCATACGTTGTAAAAAAGGACGTTGTGCCACCAAAATGTTCCGATAAAAACCTTGTATCGTTGAACACCCGAATAGACTTTCCATCCTTTTGAATTACCTCGAAATAAGATAGATAGTCTGCTGTCGAAAAGGATTCATTCATCCTAAAATACAATTCAGCAAAACGTTTCGTTTCAGTCGTTTTCCTTGGTGATGCGCGTCTACGCAAATAGGAAAGAATCAAT
>JBEDJV010000132.1:0-4822 GCA_041172545.1 Bacteroidota bacterium
CTTGTGAGCGCTTCCCGTGGCTGGACCACTGTATCCCGTGTGTACATGAAGTACTTTTCCATCCTTGCCAATGATTATCGTCGTTGGAAAACTCATAATGCCATTTAACATCGGGAATTGGGCCGAAGCCACTTCTTTCGACGACTTTCCAGCTAGCACTAATTCGTATTCCATTCCAATTTTTTTCTTGAACAATTTTAATTTTTTGCGCGTTTGTTTTTCGTTTGTCCCCACTTCATACGCCAAAGCAATGATCTCTAGTCCAAATTGCGCGTATCGCTCGTGTAATTCATTCATAAATTGAACCTCATCTAAACAATTCGGACACCATGTTCCCATGATCTGTAAAACCACGACTTTGCCATCGTTTGGTTTAAGCGAAAAGGCTTTCCCATTCAATTGAACCATATCAGAAGTCCTGACCTTTTGATCATTTACGACATAAGTCAATGCTGCTTCATTTCTCAATCTTGCCTCCGGATTACGAACTGCGATCCACTCCGAAACATAAGAAACACCACTGTAAAACTTTCCTCTTAAGGTGTCTGACTGTAATTCTGCCTCGAACATCATTGCCCACGAACCATTAAAAGTGGACATTGAGAAATTCAGTCCAGATCGATTTCCAGCTAAAAAGCGATAATCACCTGTCTCTGTTAAAAAAGTCCCTGCGATTTCGGTGTCCTTTCCCGCTTTAAAAATTCCAATTGCCTTCTCCTCGTCTTTCGCTCCCGGTTGAAAAGTGACTTCCCAAGTCCCATCGAAAAGGGACTGTACAGGTTTCGTTGGATGCATTTGAGGAAATCGTTGAGCTACATTCCAGGACAGAGTGAGTGGGATTTTTTGTTGAACCTTTTTATTATAATTGATCCAGTATCCTCTTGCCGTCTGACCATTGCTATCCAATTGGAAAATGACCTCTGCATCTTGAATGGGGAACTTTAAATACATACTATCCTTTTTCGCATGGTTAAGCATCAAGATTTCTTCTAGATCGTTGACCACATAAATCTTTTTTCCTTCCTGTTCAACTTTCAGTTGAAATGGGATATAAAGACGGTCGTTCATTGCTAATTCTCCCTGCCAGATTCCTGATTTCATTTTTGTGTTAGCGAATGAAAAGAGTGATAACATGATGAAAACTATAGTTAAAAAGGATTTCATATTCATTTGTTTAAGCAAACGAAAATACGTTAATTCGTATGAATTTTGCTGCGGCATGCAACTTTTTTAATCGAAACGCAGTCAAACAAATCGAGCATGGAGGAAATTGCATTAATTAAACAGTGTATTGAAGGGAATCCAAAGGCTCAAAAAGCGTTGTTTGACATGTTTGCCCCTAAAATGTTTTCCGTTTGTCTGCGATATGTCAAAGACAAAATGCGTGCAGAAGATGTCCTTCAGGACGCTTTAGTTAAAGTCTTTTCAAAACTTCCAGAGTATAAATTCGAAGGAGTATTTGAAGGATGGATTCGTCGCATTGTCGTCAACACTTGTTTAGATCAATTGCGAAAGGATAAAAAGCTGCTGAAAGAAATTCAAGTTGAAGAAGTATCCTATCGAATAGAACAACATGAATTCATTGCCGAAAAATTAATGGCGGATGATTTGATGAAGTTGGTACAATCTATGCCGGATGGCTACCGTGTTGTATTCAATATGTTTGCCATTGAAGGATATTCACATCAAGAAATTGCGACAGCATTAGGAATTACAGAAAGTACCTCAAAATCACAGTATTTGAGAGCAAGGGCATACTTGAAAGACCGTATAGAAAAAAGATAAAATGGAAGAAAAAGATTTCATAAAAGAATTATTTCAAGAGAAATTGGCACAACACCAGTCGCCAGTAAGTCCAGAAGTATGGGCTTCCGTTTCTTCTTCTATTACAACAGGACCGACTGTCGTTAGTAGTGGTTTGACCGTTCTAACAAAATCGATCATTGGTGGATTAAGCGCTGCCGCTGTAATTGGCGGTGTTTGGATGTTGACACAACAAAAAACATCATCCTCAAAATCGATTAGGTCTAATGAACTTAAAAAAACATCTATTCAAACCAAGTCCACTGATGAAAAAGCAGTGATAAAATCATCATCAAAACCTGCTAAAATCAATGAGTTTATATTTTTGATTCCAGAAATCCCTCAAGAAGACAATGGTCCAGCATTTGGCCCAGGAACCCTACACAGTGGATATGGTAGTGCCTCATGCGGTCCTGAAATTTCTTTGAGGAACAAGGAGAATGATGTCATGCCAATTCTTCCATTACAAATGAAGATTTCCGATCAAAGTGTCACAGGTATTTCTGAAAATTCATTCGCTAATCCGCTTGAACAAGTTCATCAAGAAACAAGTACCATAGAACAAGAAGAAAGCATCATTTTACCAAATATTTTTACTCCGAACGGTGACGGTAAAAACGATGAGTTCAGCATTGATTTGAGCGCTTTTGACTTCTCGGATTATAGTTTAGTCATTCTTGACATGAACAATCACGTTGTCTTCAATAGCAACAATCCACTTGAAAGTTGGAATGGAAAGAAAGTAGATGGTGATGTTTGTCCAATGGGTTCGTATGTCTACTATTTAACAGGGAAAACCGTTTCCGGGAAAACCATTTCCAAGTATTCTACCCTTCGAATTCAGTATTAAATTTCGATGCCAATTCAGGCGCCACTTTTATAATACCAATGTAAAAGAAAACATTTCCTATTGATAATAAAATATGGGATACATCATTTTTATCCATCCAGGGATGTAAATTTATTTTCATCAGGAAAAAAAATGCAGCGGGTAACATCGCAAGAACGCCGTAAGAAAAATAATGAAACGGTGCTTGATGCTTTCGATAGAAAACAACACCTAAAATCCCAGCACTTAATATCGTTCCTAAAATCGTATTGATCGCAATTGGTAAAAATCCCAATTCTGGCTTTTCAAACACTTGACTATTTAGACAAATCCGCAGAAAAATGCCAAGAACGATGAACATTTTGAGGATGGACATTCCCTTGTACATTTTTTGCAATGTTTTGTTGAACACAAATGAAATCATCGCCTGTTCGATACAGAACACAGCTAAAATAGCCGTTATCCAACCTGGTATTTTTCCAATTGTTCCCCAATAAAAATAAAAGGCATGACCAAGTCCACCAACAAATGTGCTAATCCCTAACATAAAGAAAAAAGCCATAAACCAATTGACAAATGGATTTCGAGGGTGTTCTTTCCAGAGTTTTAACGTTAGGTAGAAACAAATTGCAGACATCAGGGTATCTGTAATAAGTGTATTTGGTTCCATCAAGGTGAATTCACCAAATTTCCAAATCAACTTCTCATAATCTGCACCGATAATCATCCGGCAAAGGTAATCATTTGATTTTTTAGTTTTTTACATTCCTTTGTTTGCGAGTTATGATTTTTACATATTCCATTGAAAGCGATATTCAATTATCTTTGAAATATGCCTAAAACACTTTTTTTAATGAATGGGAGCAAAGAAGTGAGTAAACCTCTTCAAGGTTTTCTCCATTCTTGTTCACGAATTCTTGGAGATCAATTTCAGCTCATCACTTCCAAACAGGAGAAAGAACTGGTTCAAATTGCTAAAACGCATGCCGCAAGTGTAGAAATGATTGTCGCAATCGGAGGTGATGGCACAGTGAATGAAGTTCTAAATGGATTATTGGCATCCGAAAACTTGGAATTGCCGGTTTTAGCCATCATTCCTTACGGAACTGGGAATGACTTTTACCAAAGTTTATTTTTTCAGAAGTTTCATTTTGATCTCTTTTTAGACGCTTTGAAAAGTCCTAAAATTATTCATTCAGATATCGGAAAAATGGTCACCGAAAATGAAACCCGCTATTTTATAAATATTGCGGATATCGGGTTTGGCGGATCCGTTGTGCTTTCATTAAACGAATTTCGTCAAAAATATGGGCCGCGATTTTCGTATGGATTAGCGATTTTAAAAACATTCATTGGATTTAAACGTCCGGAAGTAAACATTACTGCTGGATCATTTTCCTACCAAGGAGAATTACTTTTAGCAGCGGTCTGCAATGGTTCCATTTTCGGAAACGGACTACACATTCATCCTGGCGCAACTATTTCTGATGGAAAATTAAACATGACCATTCTGGCCAAAGTTTCGCTTCTAGATTATGTGATGAACGTTTGGAAAGTAAAACATGGTAAACGCATCAAGCATCCTGAAGCACATTACTTTGAAAGCAATACATTGACCTTAACATCCTCTTCAGAGGAGCTTCATGCGGAAACAGATGGCGAATACATTCGTGGGAAGTCCTTCGAAATTTCCATCATTCCCCATAGATTGAAAATTCTTTCTTATTAATTCCTTGGCAATGTGTATTTTTGAAGGGCTATGAAAGGATCTGTCATCATCACCGCGGGGGGAATAGGAAAGCGAATGGGGACTGATTTACCCAAGCAATTTCTAGAAGTTCAAGGCAAACCAATTCTACTTCATTGTTTGGAAAAATTCCATTCATTTGACCCATCTTTAGAAATCATCATCACCTTGCCAGAAGATTGGATTTCCCATTGGTCTGAATTATTGAAAACATTTCATTGTGAAATTCCTCATCGCATAAGTGCTGGCGGAATAGAACGCTTTCATTCCATTCAATTAGCTTTGAGTCTATGTACAGGAGATTTCATTATGGTGCATGATGGTGTTCGTCCATTCGTGAGTCATGAAACGATTCAACGCTGTTATTCAGCGCTGGCACATTCCAAAAGTGTCGTTCCGGTACTTGAGCTGAAAGATTCTTTGCGTTCTATTGATTCCACTGG
>JBEDJV010000133.1:0-4820 GCA_041172545.1 Bacteroidota bacterium
AGGAAATACTTTCACGTGACAACCTCTGTCCACGAGGCAACGAATGATGTTTTTCTTCACCCCAAAATCAATCAATGAAACGCGATGTGTCGGATTTTCAGGTTTTACTTCAAACGCTTCTGTTGTTGTCACACTGGATGACAATTCTAATCCTTCCATAGAAGGGATTTCAGAAAGTTTTTGTTTTAAAATGGCAACATCCATCTCTTCAGATGAAATAATGGCGTTCATGGCACCTTTATTTCGGATGTGTCGAACAAGTGAACGTGTATCGATGTCAGAGATTCCCACGGTGCCATTTCGTTCCATTAAATCTTGAAGCGATTCATTGGCAGATGATCGGGAATAACCATTAGAAAACTTTTTCGTAACAAGTCCGGCAATTTTTATAGAGTCAGATTCTATTTCTTCTTCATGCACTCCATAGTTTCCAATATGAGCGGTCGTCATAATAAGGAGTTGTCCAACATAAGATGGATCAGTAAATACTTCTTGGTAACCAGTCATACCGGTGTTAAAAGCGATTTCTCCGCCTGTTGTTCCTATTTTCCCGATGGCAATCCCTTCAAATACGGTTCCATCTTCAAGTAGTAAAATTGCTGGTTGATTTTGTTGCATGAATAAATTTTGTTCAAAATTAGAAACTCTAGTCCAAATGAGCTCACGATAAACAAAAAAAGGCGGATAAAATCCGCCTTTTTTTATTAACAATGTGTCAATTTATGCTTTTTCTTCGCTGTTTTCAGATTCGTCAGCTGCTGGAGTTTCTTCCGCTGCTGCTTCTGGAGCAGTTTCTTCTGTTGTTTCTTCAACAACCTCTTCAACTACTGCTTCTTCAACTGGAGTTTCCTCAGCAACAACTGCATCTTCAACAACCGCTTCAGTAGCTTCTGTTGCTTCAACAGCTACGCTATCTTCTTTTTTCGCTCCTCCACGACGTGAACGACGAGTAGTTTTCTTAGCGTTCTCGTTGTTGTACAATTCATTGTAGTCAACTAATTCGATCATACACATTTCCGCGTTGTCACCTAAACGATAACCAGTACGGATAATACGAGTATATCCACCAGCACGATTCGCAATTTTTGGTGCTACTTCACGGAATAATTCAGTTACCATCTCTTTATTTTGAAGGTAAGAGAATACTACACGACGTGAGTGAGTAGAATCAGTTTTTGCTTTCGTTAAAATCGGCTCAACAAATACGCGTAACGTTTTTGCTTTGGCGATGGTAGTTGAAATACGCTTGTGTTCGATTAATGAACAAGCCATATTTTGAAGCATTGCTTTGCGGTGGCTTGTTTTTCTTCCTAAGTGATTTATTTTATTTCCGTGTCTCATGACTAAAATTTCTAATCTTTGTCTAATTTATATTTCGCAACGTTCATACCGAAAGTTAATCCTTTGCTATCAACTAAGTCTTCTAATTCAGTTAAAGACTTCTTACCGAAGTTTCTGAATTTCAACAAGTCTGATTTCGCATAAGAAACTAGGTCTCCTAACGTTTCAACATCTGCAGCTTTCAAACAATTCAAGGCGCGAACGGATAAATCCATATCTACCAATTTTGTTTTCAATAACTGACGCATGTGAAGTGAAGTTTCATCGAATTCTTCTGATTCCGCTTTAATTTCACTATCTAATGTAATGCGCTCATCAGAGAACAACATGAAGTGATGAATTAAAATTTTCGCAGCTTCTTTCAATGCTTCTTTCGGATGAATAGATCCATCGGTTTTAATGTTGAAAACCAATTTTTCGTAGTCCGTTTTTTGTTCTACACGGTAATTCTCAATAGTGTATTGAACATTAACGATAGGTGTAAAGATGGAGTCAATCGCGATTGTACCAAAAGATGCGTTTGCTGTTTTGTTTTCCTCTGCAGGAACATAACCACGTCCTTTGATGATTGTCAATTCCATTTCAATCTTTACAGATGATTCCATGTTGCAAATCACTAAATCAGGATTTAACACTTGAAAAGCACTTGTAAATTTACCGATGTCACCAGCGGTTAATTGATTTTGTCCACCAATAGAAACAATAACAGTTTCTGAATCGGTTCCTTCTATTTGACGTTTGAAACGAACTTGTTTCAAATTCAAAACGATTTCGGTAATATCCTCAACTACACCTTTCAACGTAGAAAATTCGTGGTCTGCACCTTGAATTTTAACAGAAGAAATAGCAAATCCTTCTAATGAAGAAAGTAAAATTCTTCTTAAGGAGTTACCTACAGTTATTCCGTATCCAGGTTCAAGTGGACGGAATTCGAACTCTCCGTTGAATTCATCGGAGTTGAGCATGATAACCTTATCTGGTTTTTGAAAATCCAATATTGCCATTTTCTATCGCTTAGGTTTATTTAGAGTATAATTCGACGATCAACTGCTCTTTAATGTTCTCAGGGATCATTTCACGAGCCGGTAGACTAAGAACTTTTCCTGCCATTGAGGAATTATCCCAATCCAACCAATCGTATTTTTTATTGCTTGCAGTTAATGAATCGTTAATCGCCTCTAAAGATTTAGATTTCTCTCTAACACTAACTACGTCACCTGGACGTAAAGTGTATGAAGGAATATTAACAACTTCTCCGTTAACTGTGATGTGTTTGTGAGAAACTAATTGACGTGCACCACGACGACTAGGGGAGATACCAAAACGATATACCATGTTATCTAAACGAGCTTCACATAATTGAAGTAAGTTCTCACCGGTAATTCCTTTCATGCGTGACGCTTTGTCGAACATGTTCGCGAATTGACGCTCAAGGATACCGTAAGTGTATTTCGCTTTTTGTTTTTCACCTAACTGAATTGCGTATTCAGATTGTTTGCCACCTCTTCTTTTGGATGGACCGTGTTGTCCTGGACCGTAATTTCTTCTGTCCAATGATTTGTCTGGGCCAAAAATTGGATCGCGAAAACGACGCGCAATTTTGGATTTAGGACCTGTGTATCTTGCCATTTCTGTTATGTTTAAACGGGAATCATGAATTAAGGCATTCCTTCGATGATTTTCTTCCCGCGTTGGTTAATAATTCTATTATACTCTTCTTCTTTTTGGTGGTCTACAACCGTTGTGAGGAAGTGGAGTAACGTCAACGATTTCTGTTACTTCAATACCTGAGTTATGGATTGCACGGATAGCTGACTCACGTCCTGCCCCTGGGCCTTTCACATAAACTTTTACTCTACGTAGTCCGAAGTCGTGTGCTTCTTTAGATGCATCCTCACCAGCGATTTGCGCAGCGTATGGAGTGTTCTTTTTAGAACCTTTGAAGCCCATTTTACCAGCAGATGACCAAGAGATCACTTGTCCAGCGTTGTTCGTCAAAGAGATGATTACATTGTTGAAGCTCGCTTGGATATGCGCTTCACCTGCAGCATCAACTTTAACGTTCTTCTTCTTTTTTTGATTCGTTTTTGCCATGATACCTATTTATTATTTAGTTGCTTTTTTCTTGTTTGCAACTGTCTTTCTCTTACCTTTTCTTGTTCTAGAGTTGTTTTTCGTACGTTGACCACGTAATGGTAAACCAGCTCTGTGACGAATACCGCGAGTACACCCGATATCCATAAGACGTTTAATGTTTAATTGAACTTCAGAACGTAATTGTCCTTCTGTTTTAATTTCATTAATCGCATTTCTAATAGCAGAAAGTTGATCATCGTTCCAATCTTGAACTTTGATGTTCTCATCGATACTATTGTCCTGAAGGATTTTTTGGGAAGTACTTCTACCAATTCCGTAGATGTACGTTAGTCCGATTACTCCTCTTTTGTTTTTTGGTAAATCTATACCTGCAATACGTGCCATATTCTACTAATTAACCTTGACGTTGTTTTAATTTCGGATTCTTTTTGTTAATTACGTAAACTCTACCTTTACGTTTAACAATCTTGCAATCTGCAGTTCTCTTTTTTACTGATGCTCTGACTTTCATTTCTTGAATTTATTATTTGTATCTAAATGATATTCTTCCTTTTGATAAATCATATGGAGACATTTCTACTTTCACGCGATCTCCAGGTAGAATTTTAATATAAAACATTCTCATTTTCCCTGAAATGTGTGCCGTAATGACGTGCCCATTTTCTAACTCAACTCTAAACATTGCATTTGGCAATGCTTCGAGAATTGTTCCATCTTGTTCTATTGATGTTTGTTTAGCCATAATATTACATTCCGGAAAATTCGTTTGCACCTCTACGACCTCTAACTCTTGTTCCGTCCATAAGGCTATCCATATTTCTATTCAATTGGTATGTTTCAATTTGTTGTAATGTATCCAATACTACTCCTACCATGATCAGGATGGATGTACCACCGAAGAACATAGCAAAACCGTCATTCACACCTGCAAGTTTTGCAATAGCAGGAAGTACAGCGATAAGAGCAAGGAAAAGAGATCCTGGGAATGTGATACGAGACACAACAGAATCAATGTGTTCAGCTGTTTCTTCACCTGGACGAACACCTGGTACAAATCCACCACTTTTTTTCAAGTCGTCAGCGATTTTACTAGGGTTAATCATGATCGCAGTATAGAAATACGTGAAGACAATGATTAATGTACAAAGCAATAGGTTATAGCTAAATCCATAAGGATCACCAAGTGTTTGTTGAAGGAATCCACCTTCTCCTTTTCCACCAGTTGCGCTTGAATAGATCATCATTGGAATGGTCATAATCGCTTGAGCGAAGATGATTGGCATTACACCACTAGCATTTACTTTAATAGGTAAGTAATTTCTAGCACCGTTGATGTCTTCTGCTGCTCGAGCACCTGCTATACGTTTAGCTGTGTTTAGTGG
>JBEDJV010000134.1:0-5893 GCA_041172545.1 Bacteroidota bacterium
ATATTCTGCAGCGATTGACCGCATCAAGGATTATGGCACGCTAAAAGCAATTGGAGCAACAAACGGATACATCCGCAAGCTTATTCTCATGCAAGCCATCATCTATTCCATCATTGGATTTATCATTGGCTACGCATTAATTGAAGGATTCAGAAATGGAATTGCGAACGCAGGAACCTTGTTTACCTTCTCACCAATGATAAAAGTTGGATTCTTCGTCATCACAGCAGTCATTTCTATTTCTGGAACGCTGTTTGCGATTCGTCGCATAACGAAATTGGAGCCGGCTTCGGTGTTTAGGACCTAGGTTTGTATTTGAAGTTCAAGTAGGGATTTTCAATCATCAAATTCTTCCTTTTTACCCATTTAACAGTGAATCCCGATAGGATATTTGTGTAACTTTACACCTGTTATGCGCGCGCTCAGTTCCCTTGCACTTATTTTCGTTTTACTCAGTAAAACAGCTTACGGACTTTTCTGGCAGGTGAATTTCCATTTGAATCAGAAGGAAATTATACGCATGGAATGTGAGAATAAGGACAAGCCCGAAATGAACTGTAATGGTAAATGTTACCTCGCTAAACAATTGCAAAAAGCAGAGGCGCAACTCGAAGTAAAAAAACAAGAATCCACCCGCTCATTGGAACAATTAAAATGGTTGGAAACGGCCGTTTTTGCCACGCCAGATTCCCCTAAAGTTCATGAGGCAGCAATCTTTACTGATTTGCAAAAACAGTCCTATTCAATTTATCTGAAATGTTTTCCAACAAGGTATATTCCTTCCGTTTTTCATCCGCCTTGTTCATGAGCAGCTTGACATAAGTCTGTTTAATTAACAACCATTCAATGAAATATATTTTTTTAATTGGCATGCTTTTTAGCTATGCCCAACTTTCAGCATGCGACCTTTGTGGCGGTGTTGGAAGCAACGCTTCCATTGGAATTTTTGCAGCGAATCAATTTCACCTGGTGGGATGGAGATCCCAACTAAGGAGCTTCGATTCGTACTTATTTAGCATCAAACATTCGTCCGAAATATACTGGCAAAATGATTTGACGTTTCGCACTCAGCTTGGACGTAAAGTTCAAGTTTATGGGGCGATTCCGTTTCAAGTTGCTAAGCAGAAAACGGATTTTAATGCAATGATGATTTATTATATGGTTCAAATTTGGGTAAAAAAACTTTTTCTGAAAGAGCACAGACTGTCTCAGCATTCCATCCCCGTCATTTATCATTAAAAACCCCGTCGATATTCATATTTCATGGGGAAATCATGACCAATCTATATCCAGGGACTGGTTCTTGGGATGGGCTTTTACTTGCAAATTATACCCGGCGTTTGGATTCTCGTTTTTCCATTCAAGCCGAGGCCAGTTACACGGTGAAAGGAACGGATCAGGCATCTTTTCGCTATGGGAATTCGACACAACTATCCAGTTCCTTTATCTATAACCGCAAAGTTCAAGGTGCTCGTTTCATTGCCTCGTTTGGATTTCAACAAGATTGGTTTGCTTCGAGCAGTTATCAAGGTTCCATTTTAACAGAACAAGCGAATAATGGTTATGTGAGTTCTATAAAAGCAAGCGTGAACCTATTAACCTACAATTGGCTGTTGTCCATTCAGATGCAAAAAGCAATGTTTCAGAATTTAAGTCAAGGTTCTGTTCAACAAAAATTCGTCCTCGGACTAAATGTAAATTATTTAATTAAAAAAAAAAACAACATGAAAAAAACCATGATTAGTATGGCCGCATTCGCCATTTTATTAACTATTTCTTCTTGCCATAAAGGTGATGCAACTTCAGCAACGATTGACATTATGGAACCAATGGTCAATGATACCATTCCATATGATGATTCTTTGCATTTTGAAGGAACAATTGTTGGAGATGGTACAATGTATGGGTATCAATTAACATATTCAAATGCCTACACGGGTGACGAATACTTGAAAATGGAATCGGAAGAAAAAGCGAAATCTTATGCTTTTCACGAACATTGGCACAATCAAGTGACCGATACAACCATGGTTACAGTGAAAGTGGAAGCAACTTTGAATCATACGGGCTTAAAAACAGAAAAGTACTTACATGTACTATGTTTGCCTCAATAAGTAAACATTAAAACGTGGCGTCAATGGAATTCCATTGACGCTTTTTTTATCTTTGACCGTGAACGCGAAATTCCATATTGATTCGTTCCCTAAGATGATTTTTTGTTTTAATCGAAAAATGAACGTTACACAAATGAAATGTGTCCTTTTTAGTTTGATTCTTTTGGTTAGTTCGCTGTTAAATGCGCAAATTAGTCAAACATTCTACGCGAATTCGATGAATGATTTATCGCGTTCTACCTCCATAGGAAAAATAGATGTTCCTTATTTTGCGTTACTTCCTAAGTTTAAGTGCGAATTTGGGAACGTTTCCAGTGTGAATCTCGGTTTATCTTGGATTGATTTCGGGGGAGATGAAGTGGTGCAGGCACCTGTTTGGTATTACCACGGTCCATTCGTAGAAACGGGCGTTTCCTTTAAAGATAAGCGTAATTATACGGTGAATAAATTGGGGTATGAGGGCTTTTTTTTAATCTTCGGTGGAAGAATGAACTTTATTCATCAAACGGATTTTTCTGCACATCAATTTTCACTCCGACCAGAAATTGGACTATCCTTTTTTAGTGTTTTGACCATAACATATGGCTATAATGTAAACGTAAATAAAAGCAATTTGGGACTGCCAAATGGATCGGTTTTCTCGTTGAACATTGCCTACTTTTTCTCTAAAGAAGACGAATGAAAATCCCACTATATAAGATGAATCAGTATTTCGTTCCACGGTGGCTTTTATTTCTGGTCATCAGCTTTCATTTTAATCTATCTTTCGCCCAAAACTGGGACATTGATCTATTAAAGCAAATCAACCTAGAACGAAATAAGTCCTTGGATCCAAGCTTTAAATTCATCACGAATAGCGTGAGTCCAATGAGTATTGGGACGCCAATTGCTGTTTTGGGCCTAGGACTCATTCAAAAGGACAGTAGTCTAAAATCGAATGGAATCATCATGTTGGAAGCACTTTGTGTCAATGCATTTACTACGACTGCATTGAAATTAGCGTTTAATCGTGACCGTCCATTTGTGACCTATCCGTATTTGGACAAGCAAGCAGAAGCTGGTTCCTATTCCTTTCCATCCGGACATACTTCCAGTGCGTTTACTTTAGCGACTTCTTTGAGTATGGCTTATCCAAAATGGTATGTGATTGTCCCTTCTTATGTATACGCATGTGCTGCGGGATATTCGCGAATGCACTTAGGGGTACATTATCCGAGCGATGTGTTGGCAGGCGCGTTGGTAGGTACCGGTTCAGCTTTGTTATCTCATTACTTGCAACAGAAATTCGTAAAATCAAGAAAAAAGAACGCTTTGCGCCTATAATAAAAGCTACTTCGATACCTCAATTTTCAATTTTTTCCCTTTGATTTTTTCTGGACGAATCTTCGCTAACAAATCGCGTACATTGTGACGTTTCACCGCGGCATAAGAACTGAAATCCTGAACGGTGATGAGTCCGATTTCTTCTTTGGCTACACCGCCTTTTTGACCTAGGAATCCAACAATATCGATTTTATTGATCTTGTCCTTTTTTCCACCACTGAAATACAAGGTAATCCACGGACTATCTACCGGCGCGTCTTGTTCTTTCGGTAGTTTAAATTCTTCTCGTGGAACGTTGAGGTAATCAGGTGTGCGTTCGTCCGGATTCATGAATAAATACGAAGAGCCATTCGCCTTCATACGTGCTGTGCGTCCATTTCTGTGGATAAACGCTTCTTCACTTTGTGGAAATTGAAAATGGACAACATGCTGAATTTCTGGGATGTCCAATCCACGTGAACCTAAGTCCGTGCAGATTAAGGTATGGAAACTGCCATTGCGGAATTTAATGAGTGCTCGCTCTCGTTCATCCTGCTCCATTCCGCCGTGATATACAATCGCATCGTAACCGTTTTCTTGTAAATACGAACACACACTTTCGGTCGCTTCACGGAAATTACAAAAGACGATGCTCAATTCACCGCGGAAGGAGCAAAGTAAGTCAAACAGTCGTTCAAATTTATTCTGATTGCGAACGGGAAACTTCCAAAAAGTAATGTCTGGATCCTCCGATAAATGCAACTGATTAATAACAGCGGGTTGATCAAAGGAGAGGTAATTGGGGAATTCTTTGTGTTCTGTAGCGGATACTAAGGTCAATTTCTCTATGCAACGAAATTCCTCGTTGATGTAACTCATTTGATCATCAAAACCAAATTCTAGGCATTTATCGTATTCATCTACGACGAACTGTTCCACCATCGACAAATCGATTGTTCCTCTGGAAATATGGTCGCAGATTCGTCCTGGTGTGCCGATAAGTAGGGCCGGTGCTTCGGTTAAACTTTTCTTTTCTGTCGAAATGGAATGTCCACCGTAACAACTTAGGACTTTGAAATTCGTTTTCATCGAACGCCAAACATCCTCAATTTGCAAAGCCAATTCGCGCGATGGAGCTAAAACCAATGCTTGAATGTGCTTCGCCTCCGGATCTAAGTTTAAAAACAAGGGTAAAAGAAATGCAAACGTTTTCCCAGAACCGGTTTGGGAGAGGATGAGCACATTTTTAGATGTGACACTTTTCTCCAAGGTTTCTTCCTGCAAGGAATTTAATGATTGGAATCCGATAGCGGAAAGTACAGAGTTGATTTTGGATTGGTGCGCGTTCATGCAACAAAGATACGTCTACTTGACTAATAAATAGGCTTAAAACCAAACACCCATTCCAAAGTTAAGCTCCGTGCGTATTTTGGACGTTGCTTGTTGGTATTGGAAAATGTGTTGATTGTAATTTGATAAAGCTCGACATTCTATACGTACAAAACTATTTGGAATCGGTTTGAATTCAAATCCTGCTGTAATTCCTGCAATTTCGAGTCCAACAATCGCATGATTTTCATTCAAAACAGGACCCGTAAGGATTTCATTGGGATCATGAAATAGTTCGCCGCGCACATATGTTGCTAGTTCCGGAGAAATTCTGTATTTGCCTGCAATCAGTGAACTGAACATTATCGCTGTTTGACTCGGGTCGGACAAGCAAGAATTTGTTTGTAATCCATAATTACCTTCTATACCTAATACCCATTTGGTTGATTTGTACATCAAACAAAGGTTGTTATAAAATCGTGTTTGCTTTAGGTTTGCGGCTAAGCTGGACTCATCACACAAGATGTTAGAATAACTCAAACTCACGTTTTTTGATGAAGCAAAACTCATCGAAAATCCAATCGCCTTGTTTTTATTGGTTTCCACAAATTG
This sequence comes from Bacteroidota bacterium, assembly GCA_041172545.1. Classification (GTDB taxonomy): domain Bacteria; phylum Bacteroidota; class Bacteroidia; order Flavobacteriales_D; family Crocinitomicaceae; genus UBA952. The sequence continues at coordinate 5,358 of JBEDJV010000134.1, forward strand.
ATTGAATGAATTGAATGCGTTCAATTGTAAGGTCAATCGTTCTGATTGTTGCCACGTTAATTTCGCGCCACTTAAGTAATAAGGTTCGAAATACGTAGTTGTGGCTAAACTCATGGTGATGTTCTCTCTTGGCTGAATGGATTCTAGTCCGATGTGTGTGCGGAAAAATCCCATATCCAACCAAAGTTTTTTGTACAGATTAAAGCCAAGGTTCGCTTCTTGAATATAATTATACTCGTTCGACCAAGCGGCTTTTGGACTATCTCCACCAAATAAGGTGACGGTGGAACGAAATTTAGCGGAATGGTATTTGGCGCTCAATTGAATCATGTTCAAGCCAAATTGTTTGTTTCTTGGACTAATTGTCGGGAATTTCTGAAAGCCATTTGAATTGCTCGAATCACTATAGTGAGAATAGTAGGAATCAACATATCCGTTCACTTGCCATTTTCCCGTAGAATCAAATTCTTGCTGATACGGATTGATTTTAGTCCCACTGAAGGTTAAATCCAAGGTGTCCCTATGATGATGCGATT
>JBEDJV010000135.1:0-5907 GCA_041172545.1 Bacteroidota bacterium
TTCTCCAAATCAGCATGAGCAGGAGAATCAGATGCGAACTTTGCCATCGAAGTATGAATCGCTTAGTAACGAAGAAATTATTTCTGTTGCTAAACAACAGGCACGTGGGCTACGGCGAGAGGCTGTGTCCGCTTTTTGGACGTCCATCAATTTAACAGGAGCAGCGTTAAATCCATATACGAATCAATATTGTTTTTTTGGTGACAACGGACTAAAATCTATCGATTTATCTACTGGACAAATAACGAATACTGCAACGATCAACAATCCAAATGGAACAGGCTACTTTGATTTATTTCGTTTCAACAATTCAGATTCCTTGATGTATGGCTTATCACGTAGAAACATTCCGAATCCACAAACCGGCGGACTAATTGGAACCATGTATTTGGCAACCATTGACGCGAATACAGGAACAATCACAGAAATCTCACCAACTTCCATCGGACAAGGATTTGCTTATTCAGGAAGTGCGATTGATCCGCATCAAATGGTGTTTTACTATTCAAATGGATCGCAGCTGGTTGGCTTGGACATGTACAACGGAAGCATATTCTCCAGTCCAACCTTAACATTCCCAAATGGCGGACAATACTTTGACAATTTCACCTATAGTTGTGCGGATACTTCCTTGTATGGCTTAGTGCGTACAAACTATTTTTCACAAGTATATGACCCACAAACAATGATGACTACGCAAGTATTTGACTCCGCCGCTGTTCATCTTGGCAAAGTGAATGCCATGACCGGGGAAGTCACTAAAATCAGTACACAATCCATTGGTGTCAGTGCATTTTCCATTAATGGAAGTTCAACAATTGATCCAGTCAATTTAATTTATTATTTCATCAGTGGCTCGAGTAATGGACTGGCTATTTACGGGGTTTCCTTGCAAACAGGACTCTTAGTAAGTCAAGGAACCATCAGCAATGCTGGAGCACTTTACTTCGACATGATGCGCATTCAAAGTGATTGTTACGAAGCGCGTCCAACACGATTACAGCCTGGAAGTGCCAATTTAGCGGAATCGAAAGTTGATTTCATTAGAACATATCCGAATCCGTTCCATACTGAATTAACGATTGAAAGTGATGAAAACATGCAGTCATACGAAATTTTCAGCGCTAATGGAATGAAGGTAAGCTCAGGAGTGCTTTCCGGTACTGAAGCAAAATTAAATACACAAACATTATCCGAAGGCATCTATTACCTAAACGTTTACACATCCTCGGGGAAAACGACAAAAAAAATAGTGAAGTAACCAAAACCCAAAGCTATGAAAAAGCTGAAATACCTAAGTGTTCTCTCCCTTCCAATGTGTGTTTGGATTAGTTTTCACTCAACAGGAATTCTTACGTTCCTCCCAGCAATCATTTACTTTGGAGCCATTCCATGTTTAGAATTGATCTTATCGTCATCCACTGAAAATTTACCGGAACAAGAAAAAGAACTAGCTGGAAAGGATCCTTTTTACACCCTTTTGCTATGCTTCATGTTACCGATTCAGTTTGGATTTCTTTGGTTTTTCTTGACACACATTACGGAGACGACGAACACATCAGACTTGGTTGGACAAATTCTAGCCATGGGGATAATGTGCGGTGTTATTGGCATAAACATTGGACATGAACTTGGACATCGTTCAAATCGAATGGAACAACTCATTGGAGAATTGCTTTTATTGACCTCTTTGGAAAATCACTTTGTCCCCTATCATAACCGTGGACATCACACCAATGTGGGAACGAAGAAAGATCCAGCAACCGCTCGAAGAAACGAATGGGTGTATGTGTTTTGGTTCAGATCACAAATCGGAAGTTACATTCAAGCGTGGCAAATTGAAAATACACGTATGAACATCATGGGGAAATCACGTATCAGTTTTCATCATAAAATGATTCAGTACACCTTGCTTCACTTTCTCTTCCTTGCAGCCATTTACAGTGTATTTGGAGGAATCGTCCTTGTGTATTTTCTTTATGCAGCGACGATTGGAATCTTATTATTGGAAACAGTGAACTACATCGAGCACTATGGATTATACCGCCAACAACGTGAAAACGGAACTTTCGAAACAGTTAAAAGAAAACATTCATGGAATTCCAATCACTTGATTGGACGCGTCGTATTGTTTGAGTTAAGCCGTCATTCGGACCATCACTTTAAAGCAGATAGACCATACCAACTATTGGAAACTTCCGATGATTCACCTGTGATGCCTACAGGATATCCGGGAATGATGTTGTTGACGTTTATTCCTCCCCTATTCTTTTGGGTCATGAACAAACGTGTGGACGCCGCCTTAAAATAACTTCTGTCTTTTCAATAAGTATTGCAATAATACTTGATTGTATCCTTCATGAATATCCGCTGTCATAAAATCCACTCGGTGATTGACACAGCGCATTTTTACCTCGTTGAAATAGGCTTCAATTCCTTTCACATAATGCGCGCGAACCTCCGCAGGTTGTAGGTTCATTTTTTCACCGGACTCCATGTCGATCAATTGATACGGGCGATTTTCCAATTCAAAATTCCTTTCCAACTTAGAATCAAGCACATGGAAAAGAATGACTTCATGTTTGTTATGCTTCAAATGTTGAATGGCACGAAACAATTCATCGATGCGATTCGGATCATCTAATAAATCTGTAAAGATCACGACCATGCTGCGTTGATGCGTCAACTCAGAAATGTCATGCAAGGCTTGAATGGCATCTGTTCCCGATCGGCTTTTTTCTTCGTAGTCCTTCATGCGTTTCTCTAACTCACTGTATAGAAAACGATGGTGTGTTAAGGAAGATTTCGCTGCTGTATGGATATCTAATTTATCTGAAAAAACCGATAATCCAACGGCATCTCGTTGGCGTTTCAATAATTCAATCAAACTGGCTGCTGCGTAAACAGAGAATTCAAATTTTGTGAGTCCACCTTTGGGGAAAAACATTGAACTTGATCCATCAATAACAATTTGACAACGTAGATTGGTTTCTTCTTCAAACTTTTTGGTGAACATTTTTTCCGTTCGTCCAAACAAGCGCCAATCGATGTTTCGCGTAGACTCTCCAGGATTGTAAAGGCGATGTTCTGCAAATTCAACAGAGAAACCATGAAAGGGACTTTTGTGTAGACCGGTGATGAATCCTTCCACAACTTGCTTGGCAAGGACCTCAAGGTTTCCAAATTGCGCTAGTCTTAATCTATCTATCGAAGAGTTCATGATTGGTTTTATGGAACAAAAATAAACAATAAAACAACGTTTGGGCGCAACCAAATTGGATTCAATACGTCAATGGACTATAAATCATTCGATATGAAAAAAATCTACATCAGAAGTTTTGCCTTAACAGTGTTGTTTTTAGCAAATGCATTGTCCTTTAACGCTCAAGTAATTGGCTTCGCAATAAACGGACTTACCACTCCATCAACGATGCCAACTTCGATCTGTGGATTAACTGCAAACATCAGTTATTCCGCATTGACTCCAAGTACAAGTTCCGCAGGAACAGCGACGATTCCTTATGTCATTCAAGGAAACAACTTTACCGGTTTTCAATTCGTTTCCCAAGTCAATTGGGGAGATGGTGCCACAACCACATCCAATGGTGGAACATCTACTAGCGGAACGAACATCAACATGTCGCCAGCAATTGCGCATACATATGCTAGTCCGGGAACTTATAGTATTCATACAACTGTTTACAATCAATCCAATCAAACATACGCATTGGACTCTATTCTCTTAACTGTCGGATCTTGTACTGCTTATTTTTACTGCATGATCCAAGTGGATTGTGACAATAATGGTACCATTGATTCTCAAATCAACGCACCGGTTCCGGTTATGTTAACGAATGGTAATTACACTTATATCGACACCACCCAAAACAACATGTTCATGATGAACAATATTTGGGCCGGTAACTACAACTTGTCCATCGATCCAGCTTGGTTAGCAGCGAATAATTACGTGATTGGAAATATTATCCCAAGTCCAACCGTGACGGTAGGCGGCGGAACAACAACTACCCTAATTACCCTCAATTGTGCTTCCCAAACAACGATGCTTTGTGCAACAGGTCAAGTGTATTGCGATGCAAACGACAACGGTATGATGGATTCTGGTGAAACACCAATGGCAAATGCTCCTATTTCCGTGAACGGAACGGTTGTCTACACAAATGCGAATGGAATGTACAACATTAGTTACCCTGGAGTTATCAATGATACGGTTGTCTTAAGTTTGAATTCAAATTGGTTGACACAACATGGATATGCGATTTTAAACAATAACGGTAGTAATTTAAATTACATTACTGGAACACCTTGTAATAGTGGCTTACCTATCAACACCATCAACTTCCCGTTACAATGTGGAGGAACAGTCACTCCAACCATGTGTTATTCAGGATTCGTTTTCTGTGATTCAAACGGAAATGGTGTCATGAATCCAAATGAAGCGCCGCTTGCAGGTGCACCGGTTATTCTTTACAACAATTCCGCAACAAATAGCTCTGTCACCGTTTATACCGACTCAACAGGTTATTTCACCTACTGTGGTCAGTACAGCACTAGTACGTACGTATTTGCAACGATTAGCCAGTCTTGGTTAACCTACAATGGATATAATCCAACAGTTGGGGTTATTACCTTGGTTGGAAGTCCTGCTGGAACAACAAACACAGGTTACATTGCGATTAACTGTGGTGGTACAACAACGACTTGTTCGGACTTATGGACAACCGTTACAACAACCGTTACACCATGGATTGGTTACTACCAAAATAGCACGGCTTACGTGAAGATCAACTGGGGGAATTATGGTCCAGGAGCTGCAGGAAACTACACCTTAACCATGAACTTCCCAGTGGGAGTTACCGTAAACACATCTTCCATTGCGAATGGAGGAATCGTGAATGGAAATACGATTACGTGGAATTTAAATTCCGCATCTAGTTTCTTTAGTAACTATGACGTGATTACGTTTAATGTTCCTAGTGGACTTACATCCGGAACGTCACATTACTTCACTTCAACGATTGCACCGACAACAGGAACAGATTGTTCAACAGTGAACAATGCTGGAAGTTTACTTCAATTAGTTGGAAACAGCTATGATCCGAATGATAAAGTTGTAGCGCGTCCGGATTTAGCCATTCAGTTCTTTGGAGAAGAATCCCAATACATTGTTGCCGAGATACAAGAAGACTTAACCTATACCGTTCGATTCCAGAATACGGGTACGGCTCCAGCTCAGAACATTTACATCATTGACACCTTGGATGCGGATTTGGATTGGTCCACTTTCACCTTAATTCAAGCGTCACACAACATGCAAGTGGTCAATCTCGGAAATGGCATTATGCGTTTTGAATTCCCTAATATTTGGTTGGCGGATAGTACTACGAATGAGCCAGCAAGTCATGGACATTTGGTTTACCGTATTATGGAAAATGCTACATGTACGTATGGAACAGAAATTGAAAACACGGCTTATATTTACTTCGATTGGAATGCGCCGATTATCACCAACACGACTTATAACTTCAACAACTGGATAGAAGGAATTTCTGAAGGTAGCGAGCAAAACGTCCATGTTTATCCAAATCCAACGAACGAATCCATCACGATTGCTTGTGACGGTAACTTCAGCTATCAACTGGTAGATTTATCAGGTCGCGTGATCGCTTCTGGTGCAGGAATGAATACGGAAAAAGTTGACTTCGATAAAGCTTCCGCAGGAATCTACCAATTGAATGTAACGTCCACAACTGGACAGACAAGCTTGAAAGTAATCAAACAATAAGATTTACATCACATTTTCATAAAAAACGCCCAATTTCTTGGGCGTTTTTTTTTGTACCTTGCATCCGTGAACGAAATCAAGAAAACAGCAAAAAAAACAGC
>JBEDJV010000136.1:0-4564 GCA_041172545.1 Bacteroidota bacterium
GTGTCATGCTGCCCTTCGCGGTAAGTATTCCCCAGACATCGAAGACGTGAAAGTAGTTGCAAAAGCCATTCTTCGTCACCGCCTTGTGCGAAACTACCGCGCCGAAGCGGAAGGATACTCGATGGATCGCATCATAGAAGAATTGCTATAAGCATGTTTTCTTGATGATTCAAGGCTTCTTTTAGTTAAAATTAAGTACCTGATAATCAGATTTATATTCGTTTTCGAATCTATTTTTGTCTTGTGCTAAGTGTAAAATTGACGCTTACCTAATTTTTATCATTGATTTATGGAGTTGAGGAGTTTTTAACAAATTGCCATTTTGTTGAAAACTGCAACTTGTTTCCTTTTTATTTCCGGGACAAAGGCTTTAATTTTATCTAAAAATCGCTTTTATGTTCGATGACGACGAAGAAGAATTTGCAGACGGCAGTTTGATCGAAGATATCGAACGCTTTGAAGCACATTTACAGGGCAACACCTTGTTCTTTATGGATAGTGACCGCATCGAGAACATCATCGATCATTACCTCGTGCAAGGACAATATCAAAAAGCGAAAGCAGCATCAGAATTAGGGATGTATCAGTTTGCGTATAATCCACTTTTTCAATTGCGCAAGGCACAATCCTTGGGTGGACTAGGTATTTTAAACGAGGCCTTGGACATGGTGCATTCCATTGAAAAAACAATGACGCCTTCATCGGAGTTGTTTTTGACAAAAGCATCCCTGTATTCTCAATTAAGAGACCACAAAAATGCCATCAAGTACTTTCATATGGCGATTGAAATTTCTGAACCAAATGAAACAGATTTTATCTACCTCGATATTTCCATTGAATTTCAACGAATGCGCATGTATCGCGAAGCCATTGATGTCCTGAAAGAAGCATTACGCGTGAACAAATACAACGAAAGTGCCTTGTATGAACTCGGTAGATGTTACGATATCATGGGGGAGAACCAAGAAGCAATTAAATCCTATACTGAGTTCATTGATGAGCAACCGTACTCATCCACGGCTTGGTATAATCTCGGTAATGCCTACAGTAAGATTGAAGATTTTGAAAAAGCAGTTTGGGCTTACGATTACGCCATTTTAATCAATGACGAGTTTGGTCCAGCGCATTTTAACATAGGAAATTCTTATTTGTCCCTCGAAAAATACCACAAAGCGATCGAGCACTTTGAATTGTGTCAAAAACATGATGGAGATGATGCGATGGCTATGTGTTACATCGGTGAGGCTTATGAGCAATTGAATGAGTTCGATTTATCTAAACACTATTACAAGAAAAGCATCGAAATGGAACCAATGCTTCCAGAGGCTTGGCTTGGACTTGGAATTGTAGAAGATTTATTGGGTAACACGCGAGAAGGAATCGTGTTGATACAAAAGGCCTTGGACTTTGATCCAGAGAATGCTGGGATTTATCACGTTCTCGCTGGTGCTTATGAAAAACTCGAATTAAGAGGGGAAACCATTTTTCATTATGAGAAGTCCTTGGAGTTAAATCCTGCGGACGAAGAATGCTTGTCCGATTACATCGATTTTATTAGCAATGAATCACCGATCGATGCATATAATGTACTTCAGAATTTTTTGGAGGGTGAAAAAGAAAACGGCATCGCTCACGTGCTAGAGGTGAATTTACAATGGCAACTCGGACAACGTTCTGAAGCCATTCGTTTATTTACACACTGCTTGGAAAAAGATTCCGTCAAAGCAAAAACAATCTTTGAAATCAATCCTAAATTATTGGATGACCATGATTTCTTAAATTTATCTGAATAAAAATGAATTTTAATTTAACGTTTATTCCCAAAAGAAGCGAGAAACCAAGAAACAAAGGTGTGACCATGATGATGGACAAAGGCCTAGGTTTACGCGAAACCGAACATTTCATTGAAGCATCCGGACATTTAACAGATATCGTGAAGTTTGGATTCGGAACCTCGTATGTAACGAAAAACTTGGAAGAGAAAATCGCGATGTATAAAGCGGCGGGTATTCGTCCATACTTTGGCGGGACACTTTTCGAAGCATTTTATGCACGTGGTAAGTTTAATGACTACAAAAAGGTGATTGATAAATTCAAATTGGACCTAGTAGAGGTTTCTGATGGATCCATCATTATTCCTCACGAAGAAAAATGTCAACTCATTCACGAATTGTCTAAAGACATGACGGTAATGTCTGAAGTTGGTTCAAAAGATTCAGGAATTCTGATCTCACCAGCAAAATGGGTGAGAAACATGAAAGGCGAATTGGATGCTGGAAGCTGGAAAGTGATTGCAGAAGGACGTGAAGCTGGAAATGTTGGTGTTTTTCGTCCAAACGGAACGGCACATACCATGTTAATCAACCGCATCATTGCCAGCGTGAAACCAGAGGATATCCTTTGGGAAGCGCCACAGAAAAACCAACAAGTTTGGTTCATCAAGCTATTTGGTGCCGAAGTAAATTTAGGAAACATTGCTCCGAATGATATGATTCCATTGGAATGCCTTCGTTTAGGACTACGTGGTGATACATTTTTCGATTTCCTTCCTAAATCTTACGCAGATCGCTTGAAACAAGTCAACGATGATGAGGATGAAGTCGACGAAGACGATAATTGATTCCACTTCGGAACTAACTCCGATACACATTTTTACTGGACATAGCGGTCCTATTTACGACATTCAAAGTGATGAGCAGTTTGTCTATTCGGCCGCAGCGGATCGATTCGTTACCCGTTGGGATAAATCCACAGGGGAACAAGATGCTTTTGCGATACGTTGTGAGGCAGTACCCTTTTCAATTCAGTTATTTTGCAAAGGACAAAAACTCGCGATTGGACTCGCATCTGGACAAATACATATTGTGGATGTCCTTCAGAAACGAGAAACACATCATTTCACCCAACATCAAGCGGGAATTTTCGCGATGTTTGAAACGAGTGGTCAACGCTTATTGTGTGTGGGTGATGCAGATGGATTTTTAAGTGTCTGGGAAACAGCTACGATGAAATTACTCATCATTTTGCCGCTTTCCTGTGGGAAGATTCGTTCCATTCGTCAGTTAACGGCGACGATTATTGCGATTGCTGGAGGGACAGGCGAGATTCTCATATTAGAAACAGAATTCTTTAATGAACTACACCGTTTTTATGCTCACGAAGCGGGTACTAGTGCCTTGTATTTAGACAAGGCCAGAAACGAATTCATTACAGGAGGGAAAGATGGTTACTTGCGTTGGTGGGATAGCGAAACATTTGTCTTGAAAAAAGCACTTCCAGCCCACAAAGGTGCTATTTATGGACTTGAAGGCATCGATGATGATCATTTTGTTTCGATCAGTCGTGATAAATCCGTGAAGCTATGGGAGGCAAAGGATCGTTCGGTCATCCATAAATTAAGTGATAAAAGTACGGGGAATCGCCGGTCCATAAATGCGCTCTGTAGCAATGGAAATGGACAATTCGCTTTTGCTGGAGACGATAAATTGATTCACTTATTTCAATTCGATAAACAAGATTAGCACTTTGTGCGTATTTTTAACAAAATACTCTCCGTGAAAAAGTACTTACTTCTTCTTTTATTGGTCATTAGTGCTGAATTAAACGCGCAGTTTCAGTTCAATTTTAATGATTCCATTCTCGTTTTTAAAAACAGTGAATACTTAAGTTTAGCATGGGCAGGTGGTCACAATAATGCACAATTTTCAGAAATAGATTACGATTTTGATGGTGATATGGACTTGTTTGTCTTTGACAGAAGTCACGATCAAATTCGCTTGTACCGTCATGAGGAGGCGAACGTACAACATTACTACGTTGCTGATCCAGCTGGATTTTTACGTTTTCCACCAGGTTTGCGTTACCGTGCGTATTGCGCGGATTACGATTTAGATGGAAAAAATGACCTGTTTTGCTACACAATTGGTGGATTAAGGGTTTACAGGAACGTTGGAAATGCTGCGGTCGGACTTCAATGGGAGCAATACAGCAATTACATTACTTCAAATTACAATGGACCAGAATTGAATTTATACATCAGTTCTGCGGACATTCCTGCCATTGTCGATGTGGAAGGTGACGGTGATTTAGATATCTTAACCTATCACATCGGGGGAGAATATTTGCAGTACCACCAGAATCAAAGTCAAGAACTTTATGGTCACTCCGATTCACTGATTTTCGAACTTAAAAATTCGTGTTGGGGCGGTTACCGAGAGGATGTGACCACCAATGGCGTATTTTTATTCGATACTTCCGGTCCTTGTAATGGTTCAAATGTTCCCAATCCGGAATTAAACCTTGGAAGCGAACCTAAGGCACACGCTGGTTCAACAGTCCTGGCATTAGATTACGACAATTCTGGTGTGCTCGATTTAATTTTAGGCGATGTTTCTTATACAAACATGATGTTGCTGATTAACGGCGGAACCGTTCCAAATTCGAATTCTGACATGGTTTCAATGAGTACGAATTTCCCCAGTAACACAACACCCGTAAACATGCAGCTTTTTCCAGCAGGATTTTATGTAGATGTAAATTTTGATGGGAAAAAGGACCTCATTGT
>JBEDJV010000137.1:0-4548 GCA_041172545.1 Bacteroidota bacterium
CCAAAAACTGGACATGGTTGGATTGCTCGCTGTGGAATTCTTTTTAACGAACGATGGAAGTTTATTGGTGAATGAAATCGCTCCACGTCCACACAACAGCGGACACCACACGATTGAAATTTGCCATACTTCTCAATTTGCACAGCATTTACGTGCCATACTGAACTTGCCGTTGGGCGATACGTCCCTCATCCAATGTGGATCGATGATCAACTTGGTGGGAGAAAAAGGATTCGAAGGTCCAGCCATTTACGATGGACTAAAGGAAATCCTTGCGATTCCTGGCGTTTACCCACACATATACGGAAAAGAAATCACGAAGTCCTTCCGTAAAATGGGACACGTGACCATTACCGGAAAAGACATGGATGAAGTGCGCGAAAAGACGAAGAAAGTCCAAGAAAGCATTCGCGTCATCGCATAAAAAAAGGACCACTTTTCAGTAGTCCTTTTCCTTATTTACATTGACTTGATCTTATTCGATGATCAATTTTTTCGAAGTTGTTTGTCCGTCCGCTGTTAATTCAACGAAGTAAACACCTGCTTTAAAGTTGCTTGTATTTACATTGACTTGGAAATTACCTTGAACCGAACCGTATTCTTTTTCGCTCACCACTTTTCCAGCGAAATCAACCAATTTCATGGTAACGTTCGACGCTTCACCGATAAATAAGTTTACTGTCGCAGCGCTAGAAGCTGGATTTGGGTAAACATTCATTCCACCCCAATAACAAACCGTTGGCTCATCTGTAATCCCACCAACGTAACCATTTGCTACTGCTTCAGTGATGGTTGCACGTCCAGCATTGTCAATTTTTCCTGTTGGATCGATAATCATTCCAATGATGTGCATTTTCGTTTCATCCCATTCAGCTGGTAAAGTAAAACTCATATTCGTTGTATACGTATCGCCAGCAGTTACTGTAGCTGGGAAACTGTTTGGCATACCAGTAAAGCTTGGTGCAATTGCACGTGCAACATGATCGTAAACCATTGTTGAAGCGGGAACTGGGTTAGAAAGAGTTTCAAATCCACCCATCACGCCATTGTTACCACCAGCATAAGCATTGGACTGACTCCATCCGTTTCCTGTACCAGTTACTTCATCTTCTGTGAGCACGCAAGCTACTTTATAGTTGCTATTTGCCGCCATTGCGAAGTTTGATGTTACCGACACATTCAACACACGTGTTGTCGCATCCCATGTTGCTCCGTTCACGATTGTCGCTACTGGAGGTGTTTGCAAACGTGAAAAGAAATCTTGACTCATTCCAGATGGATCTACATCTGCTAAACGGTCAACGACAGCACTTGGATATCCACTGATTAATCCGCCGATTCCTGCATCGTAATCAGTTACCGTCATTGGATCTCCATTGTGTACAGCGATTCCAGCCCAATATTGGTCGTATTTCGTTTCGAATAAATCCATGAATACCGCACCACGTGGACACCACTGACACCAAGTACCTGTTCCTTCTTCACCAACAACCATTTTTCCAGGAGCTGGAACAACTGGGTCAATTTGACCTGATAAAGTATTATCACCTGCGATGTCATCATTTCCACCGTTGATATTTGAAATCGTTGCTGTGTATGCCTGATTTCCAGGAACCAATACGTTCGCCGGCATGTTTACCGTGTATGTTCCGATGCTTGCAATGTTTACTCCGGTTACAGAGAATGGATAGTTTTGGCTATTGTACGAAAGATTCACGTCAAACGATGTAATCGCTGTTGCTCCAGCGTTGATCACTTGTACTTTTGGCACAACATTTTGACCTGCAATTTCTCCACCCATGTTCACATTCGCAATCATGGCATTCAAGTTAGGCAAAGTGTACGTTTGGTGATCGAAACTTACATTATCCATGAAATACTGACTGTTTTGAACTGGGAAGAAATCCGCAGAAGCCACTGTATTTACGCCGTTTATCCACGTTCCAATCAAAGCACCATTGATGTATGCTTTCCACACATGCAAAGTTAAGTTTGCTTCGATTTTCAAGGTAAACCAAGTTGCATCCGTATATGATCCCGTCGCAAGATTTGGTGTATTTCCATCATCAATGGAAACTTGTCCAGCATCCATATTCACATTCAATGCCCATAATTGACCAATCGTTGCGGAACCTTGAATATTAAAATACGCGTTTTTCCCTGAATTGATGTAAAAGTCAGATTGCAAAGTGAAAATTCCACTGTTATAAACTTGTCCGAATTTCAATACCACATCTTGAGGTCCTCCACCGGCAACTGAAGATGAAAGATAGATGGAGTTTGGAGCTGAATTCGCATTGTTATTTGTAATGGTTGCATCTTCAGCATTTCCTTCCGTTCCACTCCAAGTTGACCAAGTAGTAGATTGTGGACCTAAATAGGATCCAACCGCATAGGAGTCAAAATTATCTGAAAATAGTTGCGCAAACGAAGAGCTGCACAACAATACAGATGCAATAAATAGGGTAGTTTTTTTCATGTTGATGAATGAATTAATTGTTTTAGCGAAGGAAAAGTACGAAAAATCGATGAGAATCAAGCGTTTTCATCGGTATTATTTGCCAGGAATTGAATCACTTCCGCTGCTCCAACGAGTCCAAATAAAGCCGGCATGTAGGAAATCGTTCCATAAAAGGACTTTTTAAAATTGGCGCCATTGGTCATTTTCAGGGAATTTTTTTGTTGGATTTCGGTTGAATAAACCGCTTTAATTCCACGATAAGATATGTTTTTTCGTTTCAAGCGCTTTTTCATGTGCGCGCCAAGCTTACATCCCGATACATGTTGAATATTCGTCACCTTAATCTTACTTGGATCGGTTTTTCCACCCGCTCCCATGTGACTGATGATTTTCACCTTTTTGCGTTTACAAGCAATCAACCATTCCAGTTTTGGTGTCACGGAGTCGATGCAATCCATGACATAGTCCGGTTGATGTTCGTCCAACAACTCCCAAACGCGTTCCGGTAGCACAAACTCTTCTACGATGTTCAAGTGTATGTCTGGATTGATGTCCTTAATACGTTGCGCAAGCACAACCGCTTTATTGACACCTATCGTACTATCAAGGGCTGTCAACTGGCGATTTTTATTCGTTGGATCAAAGACATCACCATCGATGATGGTCATCTTGCCAATTCCTGCTCGTGCAATGAATTCCCCAGCAAAGGAACCGATTCCACCGAGTCCAACAATCAACACATGTGCATTTTTCAAACGGTCCATTTGTTCTTTAGAGAACAATAATTCCGTTCGTTCCAACCAATTCACCATACTTATTTTTTTTCGCAAAGATATTTCATTCTTGTTCAATTGAATAGGAAAAATCAAGTTGTTAATCATCAAAATTGAACCTGAACCATGAATTTTTACTATATTCGGCAGGTAAACTAAACTATTTTTATGGAAAATAATGCACAAAAAGGACATCCAACAGGACTTTGGTACTTGTTCGGAACAGAAATGTGGGAGCGCTTTGGCTACTACTTGATGCTTGGGATTTTCTCCCTCTATATGATTGATGGATGGAACAATGGCGGAATGGGATTCGATGCCGGGAAAAAATCTGACATCTATGGAACGTATTTAGGATTAGTGTATTTAACACCGTTTATTGGTGGACTTTTAGCCGATCGTATTTTAGGATACCGTCGTTCCATTATCATGGGTGGACTGATGATGTCTGCTGGATATTTCTGTTTATCGATTCACAACGAAACTGCGTTTTACGTGGCCTTGATGTTGATCATCCTTGGAAATGGATTCTTTAAACCAAACATCTCTACGCTTGTAGGAAACCTATACAGCGCAGATGATATGAAGGATAAAAAAGATGCTGGATACAACATTTTCTACATGGGAATTAACATCGGAGCATTCATTTGTAACTTCGTTGCTGCTTACATGCGCATCAACTACGGTTGGGGACATGCATTCGCTGCAGCTGGAGTTGGAATGTTAATCGGTGTGGCTATTTTCATTTTAGGAACAAAGCACATCAAACATGTGGATGTCGTAAAACCAGTTCAAGAAGGAGATATGTCTACAGTTCGCATCTTCTCTATGACTGTTCTTCCAATGTTCGTTTTTGGTATTCTTGGATACATGCTTCCAGGTAACTTCTTAGGTTCAGATACAAACGATGCCTTCATTATTGGATGTTTACCAGTCATTGCCTTCTTTATTTATTTAGCATTCAAATCTGAAGCGAAAGAAAGTCGTGCGATTAAAGCATTACTTGCAGTATTTGCGTGTGTAATTTTGTTCTTTGCAATCTTCCACCAAAATGGAGATGCCTTAACTGTTTGGGCTGAAGATCATACAAACCGTGAGATGTCTGAAGGCGTTGCAAACGTAGCTGGAAGTGTTGGAATGGCGCAAGTTGTGGTAAACAACGACATCGTTTCATCATCTGACAGTGAATTTAAAGCAACGATTGATTCCATGAGAAAAGTGGAAGAAGGAATGCCGAAAGTAACAAAAGCAGAATTGAAAGCGAAAGCAGATTTCTCTGGTGAAATTTCTCAATTGGAAAGCTCTCGTAAATAC
>JBEDJV010000138.1:0-633 GCA_041172545.1 Bacteroidota bacterium
TGCTCAGACTGGACTGTTCTTCGATTAGGCCTTCTGTTGGGTTTCTTCTCGTCGTCCTTCTTGTCTTCCTTGGCTAGGTCATACCAATGCATGTTGATTTCGAGATCAGGGATGTTTTCTTCATCATCTGATTCTTCATCTTCAACCATACCTGAAGTTTCTTCCATACCGATTTCATCTAGCATGTCAGTAACTTTAGGACCATGTTCTTCGTACATCATTGATTCATAAATTTCGCGGCTTTTTTCAACTACGATATCGTGAAATAATTCACGTGCTTGTTCTTCATTCTCATTGATAATCAAATCAATAAGTTGTTCGTATTTCTTGTTTTCCATTGTTTGTCTCCTGGGTATAAATGGCTTTGTAGAATTATTTAGTGGCTATCATGAAAAAGAGCACAATAAGTGCTCATTTTTTGCGTTTTTGGTTCCGATTTATTTATAAAAACCGCAGCGCCATAGAAGCTGGTAATTTAGGATATATACGAAGTATTGTGGCCCGAGATTACGCCACCTTTAGCGGTAAAACTCTCGAACGTTTTTTTATCGACCGGCTCAAGGCACTTCAAATCTATAACCAAATTGGCACTTATTGGGAAAAGCAAAACACCAACGAAATTGATATCGTCGC
>JBEDJV010000138.1:662-9588 GCA_041172545.1 Bacteroidota bacterium
ATTGACGATTTGAACAAACATATTTTACTGGCCGAGGTCAAAAGAAATCCTGAAAAAATACAACCCGAACTTTTGAAGCGAAAATCGGCCAAGATCATAGAAGCCTATCCTCAATTTAACTTTACTTACGCAGCGTATGCGCTCGATCAAATGCTCACCCTTGTTTAGTTGTCTTCGTTAAAGAAAAATATTACAATATGTAAAGTGAAATACTTACAATATGTAAAGTAAAAAGTCTGAAATCTGCACAATTATCCTTTAAATCAGCTAATATTAGAATCACATTTCAAAATTATATAAATTTGTATTATGATATCAAATAAGAGGATAATCGTCGCGTTGGAAGCTAATAACCCAGAATTAAAAAAAGTCGTAATTCGTGTTCGAAAGCAAGTTTTGCGTTATGAATCGGCGAAAAAAGCAGGGACTTTAAAAAATACTGATCATGCAGCCAGTAGGTTATTTTAATGGATAAACCAAATCTTGTGGTCATAGCCGGTTGCAACGGCTCAGGTAAATCAACCTTTTCGTCAATAATTTTAAATCAACAATTTTCCTTTTAGAGGCTAGTAAGAGTAGTTCAGTTCCAAGACTAATTGTTGATTATCAAAAAGATAGTGGTTGTTCTATTAATCATCAATTGCCAAGTTATCTTGAATCGTACTGCCCGGATTTTATAAAATTTATCTATAAGCATATCTAATATAGGATTCCAATTCCATTTTACTTACGCAGCGTATGCGCTCGATCAAATGAGACAATTATGAAAACACCCCAACAACTTCTACAAAACTTCACCGTCATTGCCTCAGACCTCACCCGTCCGTGGGGGGCTTTTTACGTTATTGACGAAACACAAGCCCAGGCTTTTTCGGATGCCTTTTTTGATGGCCTAGACGTGAACACCCTTACCATTGGTGGCAAACTCAGTCCTAAATTATTGGTGGTGGCTGCGGGTCAGCGCCTGTCTTGGCAGTACCACAACCGCCGCGCCGAGATTTGGAAGGTGGTGCAAGGCACCGTTGGTATTGTGCGCTCTGACAACGACCAAGAAGGGGAGTTGGTTCATTATACCGAAGGGCAAACCATTAAACTGGCGCAAGGTGAGCGCCACCGCTTGGTTGGTCTAGACGCTGATGCCATTATTGCCGAAATTTGGCAACACACCGATGCCGCCAACCCTTCGAATGAAGATGACATTGTGCGTGTGCAAGATGATTTTGGCAGGTAACAGAGCGAAGAGCGAGAGTGGATTATTGGTAAGCAAAATGAGCTTTTAGCAGAGGATCTTGCCTTATAATGCACTGCAATAGTGCAAAAAATACTAAAAAACGCACTGTTATAGTGCAATATATGTATATTTGTACTTTAAGTACAAACCATGGAACAACTTTTCCACTATTCTAAAAGCTTAATAGCGCAAGTTGATGTCAGCTTCAAGCGCTATGCTTATGCCAATATTAATTGGAAAAATAGGCTGATTGGCCTGACGGGACCTCGTGGTGTGGGTAAAACAACCTTGGTCTTGCAATACATCAAAACCGAGCTCGACCCACAAAAGTCGTTATATGTCACGGCCGAAGATTTTTATTTTGCCAGTACACGTCTCACCGAACTAGCCGCGCAATTTGTGCAATCTGGGGGGGCTCATCTCATTATAGATGAAATTCATAAGTATCCTCAATGGGCAACTGAACTGAAACTCATTTATGATTATCACCCACAACTACAGGTGGTCTTTACAGGTTCTTCCATATTAAACCTGAAAAAAGGGAGCTCAGACCTTAGCCGCAGAGCAGTTTTGTACACCATGCAAGGTTTATCGTTTAGAGAGTATTTGTATGTGTTTAAAGGTCTTGAATTCCCTGTATATACGCTTGAACAGCTTTTGTCCCACCAAGCAGATTTCAGCAAACTGCCATTGCCTTTGGTGGATTTTGGGCAGTACCTGAAGCAAGGGTATTATCCTTTTGCACAAGAGCCAGATTTCGAAATGCGCCTTTGGCAGGTTATCAACCAAACGTTAGAAGTTGATATTCCTACTTATGCGCAAATGAATGTGTCAACAGGTCGCAAACTCAAGCAATTACTTGCCGTAGTTGCTCAAAGTGTTCCGTTCAAGCCCAACATGAGTAAAATGGCAGAGTTACTCGGTATCAGCCGCAATAACATTGCTGACTACTTACTTTATTTGGAAGAAGCCGGTATGCTCGCTCAACTGAGGTCTAATACACAAGGGGTTCGTGCTTTGGGGAAGGTCGATAAAGTTTATCTAGATAATACAAACCTTAGCACGGTAATCACTGCAGATCAGGCCAATATTGGCAACCAACGGGAAACCTTTTTTTTGAATCAAACGCGAGTTTTACATCAGCCCACTAGTTCTCACTTTGTTGACTTCGCCATTGCAGCGTATCATTTTGAATTAGGAGGGAAGAATAAGGGGCAAAAGAAACTGGCAAATCAAGCAAATGCGTTTGTCGTCAAAGATCATATCGAACAAGGCTACCTTAATGTCATTCCGCTATGGCATTTTGGGTTTTTGTATTGACTACTAAACACGATTATTGGTTTGGAAAAATGAGATTTTAAATATTACTTTTATCGCAATGACCATAACTGTCTTGAGTTTTGCGCTAAATTAAATCACTGAAAAAAATAAAATAATGTCCCTCAATACAATAAACCCCACCCAAACAGCTGCTTGGCAAAAGTTACAAGCGCATTTCGAAGCGAACAAAGACCTGCGCATGCAAGATTTATTTGCGGAGGATGCACAGCGAGTGGAGAAATTCCACCTGCACTGGAAGGACTTCCTGTTGGATTATTCCAAGAATCGCATAACGCCGGAAACCATGACGCTGTTGCATGTGTTGGCGAATGAAATGGGACTTTCCGCGGCCATTCAGAGCTATGTGGGAGGTGACGCGATCAATCAAACGGAGAACCGTGCGGTTTTGCATACGGCCCTTCGTTCCAAAGAAACGAGTCCCTTATTGGTGGATGGTGTCGATATCCGAACGGAGATTGCTGCTGTCAAAGCACAAATCAAGGAGTTCTCCGAACGCATCATTTCGGGAACACACAAAGGTTTTACGGGTAAGTCCATTACGGACATCGTGAATATCGGAATTGGTGGTTCCGATTTAGGTCCAGCCATGCTTGCCGACGCGCTCGCGTACTACCAAAATCACCTAAACGTACATTTTGTATCGAATGTGGATGGCGATCACGTGCAGGAGGTACTCAAGAAAGTGAATCCTGAGACGACCCTTTTCGTCATCGTTTCGAAGACCTTTACCACCCAAGAAACCCTCAGCAATGCGCAAACCATTCGCGAATGGTTTTTGACAGCGGGCAGCGAAGCCGATATCGCCTCGCATTTTGTGGCGGTGTCCACCAACTTGCAACGAGTTCAAGCATTTGGCATCGCTCCAGAAAATATCTTCCCGATGTGGGATTGGGTAGGCGGACGCTTCTCCTTATGGAGCGCAGTAGGATTGTCCATCGCCTTGGTCATCGGATATGAGCAGTTTGAACAATTGCTCGATGGTGCAGCCAACATGGATACCCACTTTAGCTCGGCGCCATTTGAGCAAAATATGCCAGTCATCATGGCGCTCTTGAGCATTTGGTACAACAATTTTTACGGGTCCGAAAGCGAGGCACTGATTCCTTACACGCAATACTTGCAAAAACTGGCTCCCTACTTGCAACAAGGTATTATGGAGAGCAACGGAAAGAGCATGGGTCGCGATGGTCAGCCGGTCAATTACCAAACGGGCACCATCATTTGGGGAGAACCGGGAACCAATTCTCAGCACGCCTTTTTCCAGTTGATCCATCAGGGCACCAAACTGATTCCCACGGATTTCATTGGCTTTAAAAAGTCCTTGCACGGCAATACCGACCACCACGACAAGCTGATGGCCCACGACAAGCTGATGGCCAATTTCTTCGCACAAACAGAAGCTTTGCTTATGGGAAAAACAGCCGAACAGGTATCCGCTGAATTTGATGCACAACACATCACCGGGGAAAAAGCCGCATTTTTATTGCCTTACAAAGTTTTTGCTGGAAACAAACCGACAAACACCCTCCTAATTGAAAAATTAACACCGGCAGCTCTCGGTTCCTTACTAGCCCTTTACGAACACAAATTGTTTGTCCAAGGAGTCATCTGGAACATCTTCAGCTACGATCAATGGGGCGTAGAATTGGGGAAACAACTGGCAACAAGCATCCTCGACGAAATGAACGGTCAATCATTCGGGGAGCATGATGGTTCGACGAATTTTTTGATGAAGGAGTATTTTAATGTGCCAATGTGCTAGTGTGCCTCCGCCGCGGCGGAGTGCTAATGATTTGTGCGCTTCGCTAACGGTTAATTGTGCATAGCAGAAATAAGCTCGGTAAAAATGTGCTAATGATTTGTGCGCTTCGCTAACGGTTAATTGTGCATAGCAGAAATAAGACATCAAAACAAAATACCAAATCCTCCTTCGCTAAAGCAACGGCGGATATCACCTATCTTCTCTTGCGAAGAGCCAATTGTAACCCATTAGCACATTAGCAACCGGCCTAAAAACATTTAACGTGAAACACCTCACCCTTACCACCATCATCCTTCTACTATCCAACCTCACCTTGTTTGCTCAAATCAATGTTGGTGCGGATGCTCAACTAACGTACAACAAGCAAAGCGACCAGTTCTTTTTACTTGACGATTCTACGTGCTATTATACGCAGAAGCCGGGAAGCCACCGATGGGTGAAGCACACGTATGTGTATGCGGGAGGTGAAGCGTTTAAGGAGATGAGGGCGAGAACCCGTGTCTTGGCGATGAGCAAGGATCGCTATTATTTCGTACACGAAAGTTGTGGGTCGGTTTATGAATTGTACCGTGATACCTTGAAGCGCATCGATGAAAGTTTTCCGCACCGCAATCAGTATGGCGCGCCAATGTTTGCCTGGAAAGGGAGCGTGTTCATGTTCGGGGGATATGGATTCTTCCAAGTGAAAAATGTATTTACGCGTTTTGTCCCACAGGCCAAGGAATGGTTCGAAGTTCAGACGAAGAGTAGTGAAAAACCATCTCCGCGATCAGCTCCGCTCTTTATGGTAGATGGCGCTCAATTTTATTTGTTTGGAGGGATGAACAGAAATTATTTGAAGGATGGGTATTTCCGTGATTGTTGGAAGTATGACTGTCGCAAAAAGCGTTGGGAGAAACTCGGGGAAATACATGAGCTTTTACACAAGGATTTCAATTTGATGAACTTGAACATGCATTTACCGAATGGCGTATTGCGTATGTCGAACCGTTTAATTGAATTCAATATTCGCAACAATACCTGGAGTTCATACGAGAATCCTTTAGTTTTGAATATGACAAAATTGGCGTCTTCGAAAAACAATCAATACTTGATGTATATGCTTTCGAATTCCAATAATGATCAACTCAAGGTCTATGTGAAAGACTTTGCGTCCTTGAAAGAATTCAAAATAGGGGAGTATCCCATTTACCAAAAGGTCTCTGTTTTGAAACTTTTCCCGAAGGAAGATTACTTATGGATTTCACTTATTTTGAATTTCTTCTTGTTCACGCTGTTGTTTTATATCCGCCGCATGCACAAGTTGACCTTCCTACAACGTGCGCAGAAAAAATTGCGTAAATCGGACTTCACATCGAGCGAGTGGGATATTATGTGTTTGATTCAGGAGAATGGCGAAATGGAATTATCGGCCTTAAACGATTACTTCAATGAGGATGGATTATCCTATGAAACCTTGAAAAAACGCCGTGAGACGTTTATCAAGAGTATCCGCATCAAAATTGCTTTGATTACGCGTAAACCAATCGAGGAAATTCTGCAAGAAACCAAGCACAGTGTGGATAAACGCATGAAAATCATCCATTGGAACGAGGACATTGAATTAGATTTTGAAACTGAGTCTAC
The DNA here is from genome assembly GCA_041172545.1 of Bacteroidota bacterium. Classification (GTDB taxonomy): domain Bacteria; phylum Bacteroidota; class Bacteroidia; order Flavobacteriales_D; family Crocinitomicaceae; genus UBA952. Next base: position 6,623 of record JBEDJV010000138.1, read on the forward strand.
GGCAAATTAAATAGGAGAAACCATAGTTTCTTTTAAATCTTGCTATTTTAAATGTGCTTTTCCCCCAAAATATTCAGTTGCAGGGCTACCTTTGCATGTTTACAAACGTCTGATGTAAGACCATGACGACTTATTTATTTTTCTTATTGGCATTCTTTTTCGTTTCCAGTTTCATGGCGATGTATTTCGTGACACCTGTCATTATTCAGGTGGTGAAGTTGAAGAACTTGTTTGAAAAAGTATCCGACCGCAGTTCACATGTACACCGAGTTCCTAGTTTCGGCGGGGTTACCTTTTTCATCATCTTGATCATCAGTTTGAGCATCGCCGAGCAATTTTTTGTCACGTCGCGTGCGGTTTACTTGATTCCATCGACCCTCATTATTTTCTTTACTGGGTTGAAAGACGACATGACAGGGATCAGTCCGTGGAACAAAATCCTCATGCAATTGATCGCCACAACGATGTTATTTTTGTCCCCCGATTTCCAAATCACGAACCTACATGGCTTCCTTGGAATTCACGAAATTGCCCATTGGATTTGCATTCCATTGGCTTTTTTGGTGGTAATTTTCTACATCAACGCCTACAACTTAATTGACGGAATCGATGGGCTAGCTTCCTCGTTAGGAGTACTCTTCTTCACTTTTTTCGCTGTCGTTTACTTCTCACTAGACGATTACATGATGATGGCCGTGTGTTTATCGATGGTTGGTTCGTTTATTGCATTCTTGCGCTACAATGTCTCCACCGACAAACGCATATTTCTTGGAGATACAGGTAGTTTGTTCATTGGCTTTTTGATTGCCGCGATTGTGATCAATATTCTTTCGAAGGATTACCACAGAGATCTGAACATGTCCTACATCTCCAACTTACCCTTGTTGATCATCTCCGCATTGTTTGTCCCGGTTTTCGATTCCATTCGAGTTTTTGTCATTCGTTTACAAAACAACCGCAATCCATTTCGCCCTGACCGTACACACATTCACCACGTGATCCTTGATTACTACAAACTTACACACCGTAAAGCTTCTTTCTATATTGTTTCTACAAATGCCTTGATCTTACTGGTCATGGGATTCATCACCGAATATTACAATCATATGATATCCCTCGTTGCCCTCCTCGTAATTAGCACGGTGTTCGCAGTGATTTTACATAAATTGCGGATGAAGTTGCCGAATAAAGGAGTGTGATTTAGTGACTAGTGACTAGTGCTAAGTGACTAGTGCTCAGTTCTCAATGTCAAGTTCTCAGTGAGGGATTCATTGAAATCAATAATATTCTTTAGGTAAAATCAACCCGTTAATCGTTTGTAGTAACTAAAATCTCGACACTGTGGGTGCCACCTTCCAAATAAATTTAACTCTGTGCAACTCCACAAACTCTATAGAACTCTGCGTTAGATACGATCAATGATTAGCATTCGCCTCGGCCAACTGTCAATTCGCCAATGATTTGTTAGCTCCGCTAAACTGTTTAGCGTTAAATCAAGAATTTAAACACAATCTCAAAATTAAGTTAGATACCGGCACTGTTCCGCCGCGGCGGACTAGGCACTGAGTACTGTTCACTCATCACTAATTAGCACATTCCACAACAAATTCTTAACTTTGTTTACTCAAAATAAAAAATGAAAAAACTCATCTCGCTAGGAAAGCTCGCTTTGAGCATTATTATTTTAGCCATTAGCTTGACATCCTGCAAGATACGTGAGCGCTTAGTGTATTTACACAATCCAGTGGGAGATACCACGCAAGTAGTGAAAAATACGTATTCTCCTATTTTGCGTGTCGATGATCAGCTCAGTATTCTGGTTGGAGGTAGTGATCAAGAAGCCTTGGCACCCTTTCAGTTTTTCGCTTCAAGCGGGGGAGCTGGTGTTGGAATTCAGCAAAACATGCAAATGATGGGTGGAATCAACTACCTGATCGACATCAACGGAAACATCAACTTTCCAGTTTTGGGATTTGTGCATTTAGCGGGTAAAACGCGTTTGGAAGCGGTGATTTATTTGCAAGAACAATTGGCACAATACGTAGAAAAACCGGTGGTAAACATCGAAATCAAGAACTTTAAGTTTACGGTGCTTGGACAAGTGAAAGCACCAGGGATTCACACCGTATCAACGGAGCGTTTAACGATTTTAGAGGCAATTGGTAAAGCGGGAGACCTACAAATTACTGGTCTTCGCAACAATGTCTTGGTCGTTCGTGAGATGAATGGACAACGCATCGAATACCGCCTGGATTTAACGAACAAAAACATTTACAATTCGCCCGCATTTTACATTTGTCAAAATGACGTGATTTACGTGGAGCCAAACTTCTCCGCGAACTTCCAAGGAACGAATTTTCAAACGTATACACAGTTAGGAACGACACTCGTTTCAATTTTCCTTTCTGTATTCACCCTTATCACCCTTACCAAGTAATGTCAGAGGATTTCAACGCACAGCAGGCACAAACGGACGCTCCAGAGCCAAAAATCAACATCCGCGAATTACTGGATCGTTACCTGCATTTTTGGGTTTGGTTTGTAGTCGGAATCGTGATTTCTTGCTTCGTTGCGTACACCATGTTGCGCTATGCAACACCAATTTATCAGTCCAGTGCAACGATCTTAATTCAAAACCAAGAAGAGGACGTCCTGAAAGGATTGTCCGCGTTTCAAGATTTAGGCTTAACAGAGAAAAGCACGAAATTGGACAACGAAATTGCCTTGTTCAAGACACCAGCGATACTTGAAAGTGTCACGCGTAAACTAGGTTTGAACCGCACCTACCTCATGGTTGGACAAAACGCGGGGATTAAGAAATCAGAGTTGTATAAAAATACGCCTTTCACATTAGAGGCAGTAGGTCCGGATAGTTTGTTAGATACCCAAGGCGCACGTTTCGACTTGAAAGTACTTTCCGCTTCGCGCTTCGAGTTACACATTGATGAGAAAACCTACTTAGGTTC
>JBEDJV010000139.1:0-4500 GCA_041172545.1 Bacteroidota bacterium
CTTCCGATACATTTCTGATTCAGAATTGAGCATCAGTTTTGGTGAACCTCATACAGATGCAGATGTAGCAGCGATTCTTTCATGTTTTGATGCAAGTACTGTGGAGAATGGAACTTCTCCCCTATCTGCAGGATTAAAAAGAACGGATGCTGTTTTATCACACCCTGTATTCAATAGTCATCATTCAGAATCAAAAATGATGCGTTATTTGAAACGATTGGAAAACAAAGACCTTTCGTTGGTTCATAGTATGATTCCACTTGGATCATGTACGATGAAATTGAATGCCGCAACGGAATTGATGCCGATTACGAATCCGCAGTTTGCGAATTTACACCCTTTTGCACCGGTTGAACAAGCAGCTGGATACCATGAAATGTTCAGACAACTGTCCTTGGATTTATCGGAAAGTACAGGATTTGCAGGAGTTTCCTTGCAACCGAACTCAGGAGCACAAGGAGAATACGCAGGACTGATGGTCATCAAAGCATTCCATGAATCGAATGGTGATACGCAACGTAAAAAAATGATCATTCCATCATCTGCACATGGTACAAATCCTGCATCTGCTGTAATGGCTGGATTTGAAGTAGTGGTGACAGGATGTGATGAAAATGGAAACATCGATATCGAGGAATTACGTCAAGTAGCGGTTGAGTTAAAAGACGTGTTGGGTGGATTGATGGTAACATATCCATCAACGCATGGTGTATTCGAAGAAGGAATTCGCGAAATCACCTCTATTATTCATGAGAACGGTGGACAAGTTTACATGGACGGTGCGAACATGAATGCACAAGTTGGATTGACAAATCCAGGAAATATTGGTGCGGACGTTTGCCACTTAAATTTACATAAAACATTTGCCATTCCTCATGGTGGTGGTGGTCCTGGAATGGGTCCAATCGGTGTAGCAGCGCACTTATTGCCATTCTTACCAGGAAATCCAGTTATAAAATCTGGTGGTGAAAAAGCGATTCATGCCATTTCAGCCGCACCTTACGGAAGCGCATTAATTTTATTGATTTCGTACGCTTACATCAAAATGTTAGGGGCGAAAGGATTGCGCGAATCAACGGAAATCGCGATTTTGAATGCGAATTATATCGCTGCAGGATTGAAAGGACACTACGACATTTTATACACAGGGAAAAATGGAACTGTAGCGCATGAAATGATTTTGGACTGTCGCGATTTCAAACGCACAGCAGAAGTAGAAGTTGCGGATATGGCCAAACGATTAATCGACTTTAACTTCCACGCACCTACGGTTTCTTTCCCAGTTGCTGGAACCTTGATGATCGAGCCAACGGAATCTGAGGATAAAGAAGAATTAGACCGTTTCATTATCGCGATGATTAAAATTCGTGAAGAAATTAGAGAAATTGAAGAAGGAAAAGCAGATAAAGCGAATAACTTATTGAAAAATGCACCGCATACTGCTGATTGCATCATCAATAAAGAATGGAATTATCCATACTCGCCACAAGAAGCTGCTTACCCAGTAGCCTACTTGAAAGAGTGGAAATATTGGGTGCCAGTTCGACGAGTTGACAATGCCTTTGGAGACCGCAATTTGATTTGCTCTTGTCCAAGTATTGAAAGTTACCAATCATAAATCACTAAAAAGTCCCTTTGAAACCAAAGGGACTTTTTACTTTTTAACGTAGTTTAGTACGTAAATTCCAACGAAGATGAAATTAGATATCCTTGCATTTGCTGCTCACCCTGACGACGTAGAATTATCCGCATCCGGAACCTTGTTGCACTATGCCGCACTTGGAAAGAAAATCGGAATCGTTGATTTAACGGAAGGAGAATTAGGTACACGTGGAAGCATTGAAGACCGTTACGCTGAATCAGCCGCTGCAGGTAAGCTGATGGGATTAGCTGCTCGCAAGAACTTAAACATGGGAGATGGATTCTTCGAAATTAACGAAGAAAACAAACGCAAGATCATTGAGCAAATCCGTCTTCATCAACCCGAAATCGTGATGGCAAATTGCTTGAGCGACCGTCATCCCGATCATGGACGTGCAGGGAAATTAGTTTCCGACGCATGTTTTCTTGCTGGATTAAGAAAAATTGAAACCGTAGTTGACGGCACTTCTCTTGCTCCTCATCGTCCTCGCTTAGTTTTACATTACATTCAAGACCATTACACGCATCCAGACATCGTGATGGATGTGAGTCCATACATGGAACAAAAAATCGAGGTCATCAAAGCCTTCCGCTCCCAATTTTACGACCCGAACTCCAACGAACCAAACACGCCAATTTCCGGTGAAGAATTTTTCCAATTCATCAAAGGACGTATGATGCAATATGGACGACCAATTGGTGCAGATTACGCCGAAGGATTTAACTTAACGCGTATTTTCGGAACGAAAGACTTGTTTGCGTTGGTTTAATCGGCACTGAGCACTAGGCACTAATTTAATGAGCTAATGTGCCAATGTGCTAATGCCTGTCCCGACCCTTCGGGATGCTAATGATTTGTTTGCTCCGCCGCCGCGGAGCTAAAGAATGACAGTAAACAGTAGAAATTAAGCACCCAACCAACATTAATTTTGATAACAACACCGTTCACTAGAATTACCGACCCTTAAGGGGTCAAACTTCCCTACATTAAACAAGTACCCATACCCACAACCCTGAAGGGGTTGAATTAAAAAAAAATTGTAAGCGCAAGGGATGCCCTGCGCCTACTTCTACCAATTAGCATATTGGCACATTAGCAAATTAGCACATTATCCCTACCTTTGTATCGTGAAAACACTCACCCTCTTGTTTTTAAGTCTTTTGCTGTTCTTTGGGAACATCGGGATTCCTGTGTTTACACATGCCTGTGAAGAAGATGGTGTATTCACGTCATTCTTTGTCAATCAACAGTCTCATTGTCAAGAAGAAGCAGAATTGTCAAACCTTCCAGCTTGCTGTCAGAAAGAAAAAAAGAAAAACTGTTGCAGCGATGAAAAAACGGTCGTTCAGTTGGACGAAAAATACGTGCAGCGTCAAGCATTATCCGTTCCAATATTCGTATTTAATTTTCCGGCTCATACAACTGCATTCTCATTCCAAGTTTTACAAACGAAGGACATCTCTGTCATTCAAACATGGGAAGACCCACCTCCGATAAGGGAAAGCGGAAGAGATATCCTCATTCAACACTGCGTTTTTCGCATATAAACGAACTTATTGATACATTTTGTACATGGAATGCCATGCACGATAATTAGTAATCATGAATAAGCGATTATATGAAATTTTATCTTTTGGGGATGCTCCTCTTTTTCACTGCATCCACTACACATGCTCAATTAAAAGGAATTGTTTTTCGGCAAGATTCGACGAAAAACTTTCCGCTGGAAAATGCAAAAATTCGCTTGATACGAGCAAATCAAGGAACATTTTCCAATAAGGAGGGACGATTCGAATTGGTCCTGCCAAAACAATTGCCGGATACGCTAGTCATTAGTGCGATGGGCTATTTATCCGATTCCATTCCCGTGACGAAGGACGATCGATTTGTCTCCTTAACAGTAATATTGATTCCAGTTTCCACAAAGCAAGAAATTGTCTATCAACTACGCCAGAAATCCCACCAGATTTCGAAGATGAAAACACTGCATGTAGAGGAACTCAATTCGGGGGAATTGCGCAAAGCTGCATGTTGTAATTTGTCAGAGTCCTTTGAAACCAATGCCTCGGTGGATGTCAACATAACCGATGCCGTTTCCGGAGCAAAGAAAATTCAAATGATGGGACTCGATGGCGTCTACACGCAAATACAGTTGGAAAACATTCCCTATTTACGTGGACTCGAAAGTTCCTTTGGACTTCAATCCATACCTGGAACGTGGATCGAATCCATCCAAATTACGAAGGGAACTGGAAACGTCGTGAATGGCTACGAATCCATGGCTGGACTCGTAAACCTAGAAATCAAGAAGCCTTCAGAGATGGAAGCGTTTTATTTGAATGCCTATCAAAACCGCTTTGGACGTTCCGAAGTGAATATGAATGCAGGAAAACAACTGAATAAAAAGTGGAGTACCGGACTGCTTGGACACGCTTCCTCCATGTTTAGAAACATCGATCACAACGGAGATGGATTTCGCGACATTCCTATGGGCGACAACCTCGCGCTAATGTATCGCTGGCAGTTTCAAGGCGAAAAAATGGAGGCGCAATTTGGCGTGAATGCGTATCAAGACCGTAAATTAGGTGGACAAAACACGTATTTCCGCGATAGTCCTGTGGGCTATGGTGTGCGTATGAACACGCGTCATGTCGACCTGTATGCGAAAACAGGATTTTTCAGCAAGAAACCGCTGCGATCCTTTGGTGTCGTTTACAATCTGAAGTACCAAGAAATCAATGGTGCGTTTGGCAATCGGACGTTTGAAGGAAAGGAAAAACGAGCATATGTGAATGCGATTTACGACGATATTCTCGGAACAAGCGACCACAAGATCAAGGTGGGAGCAAGTTTTGTCG
>JBEDJV010000140.1:0-4499 GCA_041172545.1 Bacteroidota bacterium
AAGTCCGAACTTGGTTTCTTCTTGCGCAATGTGAAATTGCAAGAGGACGTCAATGATTCGCTCGTTTTTCTCCGCTTGCTTATTGATTTCCATCAATAGTTTCAAACTATCGACTGCATGAATCAGGTGAACAAAAGGAGCAATGTACTTGACTTTATTGGTTTGTAGGTGACCGATGAGGTGCCATTCGATGTTCTTTGGTAGCACTTCGTATTTATCGACCAACTCTTGTACTTTGTTTTCTCCGAAAGCACGTTGTCCAGCGTCGTACGCTTCCTGTAAGTCGCTCACCGGTTTCGTTTTGGAAACGGCGATTAAGGAAACGGTAGCAGGAAGAGTGGAGGTAATTTCGTTGATTCGGTTAGCAATCATGCGTGCAATTGATAAATGGTGAGTCCACTTCGAAGTTTCGGTTCCACCCAAGTAGATTTTGGTGGCATATTCATTCCTGCGTCGGCCACTTCTTTCACTTGATCTATGGTTGCGGGATGTAGGATAAATCCAACTTCGAATTTCCCTGAGTTGATTTTATCTTCAATGGAGGACAAGGATTCATTTCCCGGTACGAACTCCACTTGATTGCTTGTTTTTAGGTCGACGATTCCCAACAGCGGTTTAAGAATTAAATCGCTCAAAATAAACGAGTCTAAACATTCCACGGGATTCGATTCATTGATGTACGATTGATTAGGTTCAAAGCTGTACCAATCTTTCCCCATGCAAATCGTGAATTGATGTTCTTTTTCTGGTTCAGCAGCTCCAGCAATGGCTTTCATGCTTCCTATTTCACTCATCGCAGTAACGAATTCATCTTTGGTAAATCCGTTCAAACTTTTCAATAAGCGGTGGAAAGCCAATATTTTCACTTGGTCCTTCGCAACAATGAAACTTAAAAATGATCCTGTTTCGGCTGTTGCCGTTCCTTGTTCTGCTTTCATTTGTGCATAGCGAACGGAAGATGCGGAACGGTGGTGTCCGTCTGCAATGTACAAGGCGTCCACGTCTTTAAAAAGCGTTTGACATTTTTGCGTTTGCTCCTTGGACAGAATCCAAAGTTCGTGTTTGATGCAATCCGTTGTAGTAAACTCGTATTCTGGACGCTCACTACTCACTTGGCCAATCAGTTCATTCAATCCAACTTGCGGATCATAGGTCATCAAAACAGGTTCTGCATTGAATCCAACTTGGTCCAAATAATTGGTAAAGACTTCTTCGCGCAGTGTTAAGGTTTGCTCGTGTTTTTTGATGTCGTTATCGATGTATTCCTGAACACTCGCTCCTCCAACGATACCAATCACGGAAAAATCCTCTTTGGATTGACGGTAGATATACAGATGTTCTTCAGCATCTTGAATCAGAATGCCTTTATCCAGGAAATTGTTGAATTGCGTTTTCACCAATTGAAATCGTTCAGTCGAATTCGCTTTGGTTTTCACCGTTGTACTAAACTCCGGGTTGATGATGTGTAAAAAGGTAAACGGATTATCCTCCAATTTTGCTTTCAACACGTTCTTTTTGTAAGAATAATAGGGCCTTGTCGCGACTAAATGAACTTTATCACGAACCGGACGAATCGCCTTGAATGCAGAAATAATCGACATTGATTGTTAGAATTTATAATTCAAACCGAAACTTGGAAGGATAGGGAACTGATAGATGATTTTTGAAGTAATTCTGTTCACGTAGAAAATGTTGTTTCTGTTGTAAACATTGGTAATACTTGCAATGATCTCCATCACATCCTTGTTTTTGAAGTTAAATTGCTTTTTGAAGGTAATGTCTAAACGGTGGTAGTACGGCAAACGTTGTGAGTTAAACGTACCCAGTAAAGTCGTCATGGCACTTGGATTATTTCTAACATAATCACTTGTCACACCACCGGAGAAATTTTCTGCTTGGTAATATCCGGCAGTTGGCGTGAACGGTAATCCAGATCCAAGATTCCAACGAATGTTTAACTCGTAATTTTTTGCTTTCCCGAATAAATACGATCCAACAAGGTTCACGTTGTGACGTCTGTCAAATACGGGTGCGTAGTTCGAGAATCCATCCCATCGCGTATTTTTTCCGTACGAGTATACCGCCCAAAGGAACAAACGATCTTTCGAATATTTCGCTAAGAAGTCTACACCGTAAGATTGACCTGTCTCGATGATAAAATCTTTCTTGAACACATCGTCGATCACCTCAAACTGTGAAATGTCATCGTACAGTTTATTTTGATTGATGTTACTCAACTGCGAGAAGTACTTGTAGTACGTTTCGACATTGAACGACCAGGATTTCCCTAAGTCAAACTCCATTCCTAAAATGGCATGCCATGCATATTGAAGTCCATTTTTCGTGTTTTTCACATTTTGGAATTGTGTGACAAATTGCTCTTGTACATTCGTAGGCGCGGACAAAAGACCATTGAATAGGTTCACCACATCTTTGTCGGATGATGCGGATGTAAAGTTTTGTGAAAAGCGTCCACCAGAGAATTTGAAACGCAGGTTTTCGTTGGCATTGTATTTTAATCCAAGGCGCGGTTCAGGAGAGATGGTATTCAAGGATGCATAGACTTGAACACGCATTCCAGTTTGAATCACCCATCTTCTCTTAATCAGTCGGTAATTGAAGTAACTGCCGATTTCAGTGGTGAAATTTGTCGCTTCAATTTTTCTTTTTGCTTCGTTATACGTCACAAATTCTGTGTTGAATCCATTGATGTTGAATCCGTAATTCAATTCGCTTTCGTTTTTCAAGAAGTAACTAAAGTCGAATCCAAGGTCGAATCCACCGATTTTCGAATAACGAGGTTCTTGTGCTGTTTCTGCGAAGGTCGTTTGGTAGTTACTTCCATTCACGTGTCCACGAATAAACAATGGCGATCCACTTGGCACCATGAGGAAATTTACACCTCCACCTGAAGCATCCCAACGAAGGTTCGCGATGTCGTAATTGACTGAATCTTGGTTGTGAAATCCGAATGCGCTTACTTTGGTTCCACCGTCACCATTGAAAGTTACTTTTCCGTATAAATCGGTAAAATTGAAAGGCAATCCGTTTCCGTCATTGACTTTCGGGTAAAGGGATTTCGATGTGTAATCGAGTAAGCTGTGTTTTGCAGAAAAGACATAGGATCCAGGCGCTGCTTTTTCCTTCGTTACTTTTCCAATCGGACCTTCCAAGACCATTTTAGCTAAAAATGGAGAAGCGGAAACACGTCCACCGAATTCTCTTCTGTTACCATCGCGGTAAGTAATGTCCATAACGGAGGAAACGCGTCCACCGTATTTTGATTCAAATCCACCGGTGTATACATCTACGGTTTTCACTAACTCTGTTTCAAAAATGGAAAAGAAACCAATGGAGTGAAACGGATTGTAAATGGTCATTCCGTCCAATAATACTTTATTTTGAATTGGAGTCCCACCGCGAACGTATAATTGTCCACCTTGATCTCCAGTGGTTACTACTCCCGGTGTCACACTAATAGCACCAACGATATCGTTTTCACCACCATGACTTGGAATACGGTCAAGAGACTTTTGATTGTATTTTAGGGTACCAATTAATACTTCATTTTTTTTCTCCTTCGAATCGATGCTGACAACGACTTCTTTCACATTTTGGGTACTTCGAACCAGTTTAAATTGAACATCGTAAATCTTGCTTTTGTCCGTCATGCTCACGTTCACAAATGCCTTGTTGAAACCTCCAGCTTCGATTTTCAAGATGTAGGAACCTTTTTCGAGTTTCGGGATCAGGAATCCACCGGTGTTATTCGTGTATGCACCGGATATTACGGTACTATCCACTTTTAAAAGTTTCACTTTGATTTCACTTAAGGGCTCCATACTCGAGTCGTCGTAAACGAAGCCACGGATGGAGAAGTCTTGAGCAAAGGTTGTAAATCCAACAAGGGTGATTACGAAGAAAAATAGTTTTTTTAACATGTGTTTCAATAAGAGTTCCCGAATTTAATGAATTGTTCGCAACAAAAAGCTATCAAATAAGAGTATTCCTTATTCAATGATGCATTTTTGTAAGAAAGTACCCGTTGATTGTTCGAATAGAATCCAATAAACACCAGGACTCAGGTCGCCAACTGGAATGTTATTGGATGAGTTTTTCAATTCAACTGTCTTCGTTTTTTGTCCAAGAACGGTTAAAAATGTTGCGTGTATTGGCTGAGTTCCTTTGTTGGTAATAAGGAGGAAATCGTTGCAGGGATTCGGGGAAATGCTAATTTCATCCATCAGCAGATTTTGTAGACCTACGATGTTCAAATTCGGACTCGTCGCACAGCCAAAAGGAAAAGTGACTTGAACGGTATAAACACCTGCTGAATTTGGTCCTAATTCATAGAAATCAGCAAATGCTCCAGGAATCAATTGTCCATCGAGAAACCATTGATAAGTACTTCCTTGGGTACTCGTTTGAAGGAGGTTTCCATTTTGCGTGATGTCCACCGTTGGAACGTTCGGACAGGTAGTTTGAGTGGTCGTTCCAGG
>JBEDJV010000141.1:0-4442 GCA_041172545.1 Bacteroidota bacterium
GAAATCAATTCATTGGAAAAGGAAAGTCCAGGCATTAAACCACGTTTTTTCAACCAGAAAATCGAGCAAAATGACCCCGAAAAGAAAATTCCTTCTACAGCAGCAAAGGCAACTAGACGCTCCGCAAAATCTCCTTTATCGATCCAACGCAATGCCCAATCTGCTTTTTTCTTAACACAGTCAAGCGTTTCAATGGCATTGAATAAATGATTTTTTTCAGCAGAGTCTTTGATGTAGGTGTCAATCAAAAGCGAATACGTTTCTGAATGAATGTTTTCCATGGCAACTTGATTCCCGTAAAAGAATTTCGCCTCTGTGTATTGCACTTCAGACAAAAAGTTTTCCGCTAGGTTCTCATTAACGATACCATCGGATGCAGCAAAGAATGCAAGGATGTGCTTGATGAAATGACGTTCGTCATCATTTAATTTGTTCTCCCAATCAATTTGATCTGGTGATAAATCAATTTCTTCTGCTGTCCAGAAACTCGCCTCTGCTTTTTTGTAAAAACTCCAAATATCGTCGTGTTGAATTGGAAATAATACAAAACGGCTTTTGTTTTCTTCAAGAATCGGTTCGCGTAAAGATGTTGTCATAAGCTGCTAAATAATTTTTAAACTAAAAAGGACATAGAAATACCTACTTCTAAACCCCGATGTCGTTAAATTGTTTTTGTATCACTCATTCAACTGAAACGTCTGGTCATTAAAACAAAACGCTAGTAAAAAATTGAGACTACAAAAATTGTCAAAAAACATTGTTAAATCAATTAAAGAAATTAACATTAACGCGATGTTATCAACACCAAAAATCGCAATCCTTTCACCAACAAACCCTTCAGCAATTTTCAACACTAAATGGAAAGATATTCACATCAACAATATGCTGATTTTGATAACTATTCCATGAAACATACATCGATAAGTCAAATTAATTTCTTATGTGATATAGGACATTAAAGTTATGGTGGAATTTTATTTTTACCTAAAAACAATCATTGAGTTTTTGAACACGTTAATGTTCATACTAACACGATTCTAGATGTACTTGAAAAAAGAAATGATTGCTGAGAGTTTTATCCGATATTTGGAAGGACTTCAACACCTAATTTTCCCAAATGTTTGCCTACAATGTTCCTATGAGTTGTCGCGATTTGAAAAACATATCTGCGCTTTTTGTTGGGATAAATTGCAACGCACCTATTTTGAATCGTATGAAATGGCTAGTGGAATGGACCAGCTCTTTTGGGGTAGGATTACATTAAGCGAAACGTTTGCGTTGTACTTTTTTGAAAAGGAAAAGCCGATTCAAGATATTCTGCACGCACTAAAGTATCAATTTAAAGCCCCACTTGGAAGGCATTTCGGCGAAGTGATGGGAAAAACGATTTCAAATAGCAACAAATACAAAACGATAGAGGCGTTGATTCCTGTTCCCATTCATCCTCAAAAACAATTCTTGCGTGGATACAATCAAAGCGAGTTATTAGCCGAAGGAATGTCAACCATTCTAGAAATACCCATTTTACTGGATGTAGTTCACAAAAAAGCAAATAATTCTAGTCAAACAAGAAAAAATAGATTTCTGCGCTGGGACAATGCAAGAGAACAATTTTGTTTAGGAAAAAAGGACATTCCATATCGACATATTGCCATCGTTGATGACGTAATCACTACCGGTTCCACCCTCGAGGCGATGGCTCAATTATTGCGCACTCATTACCCGGATCTTCAAATAAGTTTGCTTAGCTTCGCCATAGCAAAATAAAGATGGACTCTCAACACGTATTAATTATTGGTGCAGGACTTGCGGGAACGAGTTTAGCACATCAACTTTTGGCAAAAGGTCACCGCGTTCAACTCGTTGATCGAGGTGTAAATCACTCAACTGCCGTTGCTGCTGGAATGGTGAACCCAATGGTTTTTAGAAGAATGAATAAGTCTTGGCGCTTAGATGAATTTATTCTTGAGTCAAGAAATTTTTACCTTCAAATAGAGCAGACAATTCAACATACATTATTTCATCCGATTGTGATTCGTCGAATGCTCTCCTCTGAACAAGAACGAAATTATTGGTTGGAGAGGCAAAAATCACCTGAATATTTCGAGTATTTGAACGAAATAAGTCCGGATGACGAAAGCTATTCGCTCGCCGAAAATCACTTTGGAAGTGGACGTTTGAAATCTTCTTTTTGGGTGGATGCAAAAGTATATTATGAACGTAACCTAGAATATTTTGAACGAAAAGGTAGCTTGTTAAAAGAAGATTTCGACCCCACAAGTTTTGATGAAAACACACTGAATTATAAAGGAAAAAGCTACGATAAAGTCGTTTTCTCGGTAGGGTATCAACAGATGAATACACCTTTTTTTCAAGAGTTACCGATTCAACAAACGAAAGGACAAAGTATCCGCGTACAATCTACGGAAATACCAGAAAATGAATCACTTAACCGAAAGTGTTTTGTCTTACCACTCGGCAATCATGTTTTTCGCGTTGGCGCAACCTATGAGTGGGATAATCCAGATTTGAACCCAACGGAAGAAGCAAAACAAGAATTAATTGGACACCTCCGTGTGTTAGGAGATTTTTCCTATGACATCCTTGATCAACAAGTTGGGGTGCGTCCAACTGTATTGGATCGTCGCCCCATTTTAGGCGAACACCAAACGATAAAGAACCTTTATCTTTTCAATGGACTTGGAACAAAAGGTTATTTAATGGCACCAACTTTAGCTAGGGAATTATGTGATTTCATGTTTGAAGGAGTTCCTTTGGATAAAGAAATATCAATCGAACGATTTTACAACAAATCAACAGTGTAATTTTTCATTTATTTTTAGCGAATTATTCAAGCATCATGGAAACGCAATTAAGCAATAACAAGTCCTTAAAACTTACTGAAAACAGTCTAATTTTTATGGCTGAGGTCGTTAAGTGGGCTAGATTTTTAGCCATATGTTCTTTTGTAGTACTAGGTATCATGTTGTTAATAGGAGCAGGTGTGATCCTGATTCAATTTCAAGATCAAGCGGAAGGACTTTCTGCTGTAATCATGGGAGTTTTTTACATATTGATGGCTGTTCTTTATTTTTTCCCAGCAATGTATTTGCATCGTTTTGCCACTGCCACTGCGAATGCGATAGAACAGTTAAACGACGACACTTTAGAAGAGGGCCTTGAACAGTTAAAATCCCTTTTTAGATTTACAGGAATATTGATGATTATCATCCTTTCATTATATGCCGTTGGGATTCTGTCAACAATAGCGGTATATCTCATTAAAATGTAATATAGTCGGGACACGAAGCGTCAATTCAGCGGGAAAGTCGTATTTTTGTTTCCGCTATGAATCACATTCGAAATTTCTGCATAATTGCACACATCGATCACGGTAAAAGTACCCTTGCCGATCGCTTACTTCAAACTACTGGAACGATTTCCGACCGTAACATGCAGGCCCAGGCTTTGGATGATATGGACTTGGAACGCGAACGTGGAATCACCATCAAGAGTCACGCCATTCAAATGAGTTATAAGTTTGAAGGACAGGATTACATTTTGAATCTTATTGATACCCCAGGACACGTTGATTTTTCTTACGAAGTATCACGTTCCATCGCAGCATGTGAAGGAGCTTTGTTGATTGTCGATGCATCACAGGGAATTGAAGCACAAACGATTTCAAATTTATATTTGGCATTAGAACACGATTTGGAAATTATTCCGATTCTGAATAAAATGGACCTACCCGGTGCTATGCCAGAGGAAGTGTCCGATCAAATCATGGAATTGATTGGCTGCGATTTAGAAGACATTATTCAAGCATCTGGAAAAACAGGACTAGGTGTAGAAGCAATATTGGCAGCTGTTGTCAACAAAATTCCAGCACCAAAAGGAGATGAGTCAGCGCCTTTACAAGCCATGATTTTTGACTCTGTTTTCAATCCATTTAGAGGAATTATTGCCTATTACAGAATAAAAAATGGCGTATTAAGAAAAGGACAAAAAGTGCGTTTTCTTAATACAGGAAGAGATTACAATGCCGATGAAATCGGTATTTTAAAAATGGATCTTTCGCCACGAAATGAGGTAAGAGCGGGAGATGTAGGATACATTATTTCTGGTATTAAGCAAGCTAACGAAGTAAAAGTTGGAGATACCATTACAGATACAGAAAATCCTTGTGAAGTCCCGATCAAAGGATTCGAGGATGTAAAACCAATGGTCTTTGCTGGAATTTATCCAGTAGACAACGAAGATTACGAAGAGTTGCGTTATTCCATGGAAAAATTGCAACTCAATGACTCATCATTAGTCTTCGAACCTGAATCATCTGCTGCACTTGGATTTGGTTTCCGTTGTGGATTCCTTGGGATGCTGCACATGGAGATCATTCAAGAACGTTTGGAACGCGAGTTTAACATGACCGTGATCACAAC
>JBEDJV010000142.1:0-5874 GCA_041172545.1 Bacteroidota bacterium
CAAAGTAATTACGAAAAAGCACTTATGCTCGGTAGAAGAAAGTTTGATTTGTCTTATGCACGTCGATTGGCGGAATTTATTGACCAGGTAAAATCGGTGCATGAAGTAAATATGATATTGTTTTCATTTTATGCCCATTGGTTGGCTGGCGAGAAAATTTCACTGAGTGAATTAAAGACATTACCAACGACAGGTTACACCGAACAATTGAAGCATCGTATTTACACCCTGGCAAATGCGCGTGATGGTAAGTCGAATTTAGATGACCCCTTGTCACAATTCTGTTTGAAAAATGAAGTGATGAAGGATAATAGTCGTTTTGTTTTTTCTGTTGCACGTGAATTGGAATTCCGCGGAAATAAGTTAGATGCAGCGTATTTATTTGCTTCGTTAAACAAATGGCCAAAGCATGAATATGACTGGTCTTCAGGTGCATATTGGCAGATAAAGGATGGAAAAAACGCATCTAATCATGGGTATTATTCCGATTATTTCTTTTACATAGATGATGCATATTCCTTGTCTGAAATTCGCCTAGTTTATGAGGATTTACTTCGTCCATCTGCCGGAAAAACATCTTTTGATACCTGGAAGAAATCTTATTTACTCATGCAAAAAGATCGAATAGCGGACTTAATCGGAACAAAGTACATTCGCTTAAATCAATTCGAAAAAGCTTTGGACTATTTCGAACAAGTCAATGATACCCTTTGGAAAAGTAATGAATATCCGTACAAGACCTTTTTAGACGCCAATCCATTTTACACCAACTTTTATCAGGAACACCAACGGTCAAAGGCGGATTCCATTCATTTCACGAAAACGACGATGGTTCGAGAGTTTTTAAGATTGCGGTCTTGTTACGATCGTTCCAAAGGAGACTTAAAAGCCAAGTATGCCTTTTACATGGGGAATTTTTGTTTCAATTTGACGCAGTATGGTAATTCTTGGTTGATGAGACGCTATGCGTGGTCCAATTATTTCATCGCGACCAATTTTCCGGATCAATTTGAATATTACCAGTGTAATTTAGCGAAGTCCTATTACATGAAGGCTTACAAAAACGCAAAGAAAAAGGAATTCAAAGCCTTGTGTTTACGCATGGCTGGTCGCTGTGAAAAGTACCGAATCAATGCGAATAGTCAATACAATCCAGACTCTGAATATGGTTATAAAGAAATTGCTTATGAGGGTAACTATGATGATTGGATTTTCGCACAGAATCGATACTATCAGAAACTTAAAAAGGACTTTCCGGAACAGTACGATGACCTCCTGAGTAATTGCTACAGTTTCAAACGTTATTACGCTGAACTGAAAAAAGTAGGGAAATAAAAAAAAGCGGTGTTCAACACCGCTTTTCAATTATTTTTTGAAGGCACTCATGCCTTTCATCAAAAAGTCTTTATACGTTTTGATATCTGGCGTGTAACCAATCGCTTCCGTTAAGTCGTTTCCTTCACTGTCCACCACCACATAAAGCGGTTGTTGGAAACTACCATATTTCTCCATTTCTAAGTCCGCCCATTTGTTTCCAACGGTTTTGATGTTTCCGCTTAACTTCGAAACACGTACTTCGTTTGCTGGCAATGGCGTGCGGTCGTCTACATACAAGGAAACGATGACAAATTGTTTTTGCAACAATGGACGAATTTCGTCGTTGGTCCAAACAGTCGATTCTGTTTTACGGCAGTTCTGACAAGCATATCCCGTGAAATCGAGTAAAATCGGTAGGTTTTTCTTCTTCGCGTATTCTTTTCCAATCGTTAAATCGTGGAACACCAAAATGGAACCATCTCCAACTGGATGCATGTCCGCAGCGTATTGTACAGAAATGGAATCCGTCCCAAGTCCTGTCTCTAATCCACCATTCACCCAACGGAAGTTGTCTTCTGAATGCGTTCTTGGAGGCGCAATCCCATCAATCAAGGTCAACGGTGCACCAAACATTCCAGTGAATAAATACACGGAGAATGTCAAGGCAACTAAAGCAAACATGAATCGTGGAACACCTAGTTTTTCGACTGGAGAATCATGAGAGAAACGCAGTTTTCCAAGTAGGTAAATTCCCATGATGAGGAATAAAACGAACCAAATCGCTACGAACCATTCACGCGTTAATAAATCCCAATGGTACGCTAAGTCTACGGATGATAAGAATTTCAATGCTAACGCTAACTCTGCTAATCCAAGTACGACTTTTACGGAATTCAACCAGCCACCTGATTGCGGTAAGGAGTTCAACCATCCTGGGAAAATGGCAAAGATGGTGAACGGTATTGCCAGGGCTAATGAGAAACCTGTCATTCCAATCGCTGGTGTCAAGTAGGATCCAGAAGTTGATGCTTCTACCAACAAGGTTCCAATGATTGGACCTGTACAAGAGAAGGATACCAATCCCAAGGTAAAGGCCATGAAGAAAATCCCGATGTAACCTCCACGATCCGCTTGTTTATCCATTTTATTCACCCACGAATTCGGTAATTGAATTTCAAATGCACCGAGGAAAGAGAAAGCGAACAAGACGAAAATCCCGAAGAAGATGAGGTTCATCCATAAATTCGTTGATAAATCATTTAAGCCTAATGGACCCATTGCTGCCGTGAAAACCAATCCAAATGTCACGTAGATCAAGACGATAGACGTTCCATAAACCAAGGCTTTAAAGATTCCTTCGCGACGCGTTTTAGATTGTTTCGTAAAGAACGTTACCGTCATTGGAATCATCGGGAACATACATGGAGTTACTAATGCCACTAATCCAGCTAGGAATCCAGCGATGAAGATCACCAAATTGGAGTCCTTTTCTTTTTTCTTCTTATTGTCCGGTTTACTCGGTTCCATGTGTGTTTTGGCTCCGCTCGTGGTGTCTTCTGAAGTCGCTACTACCTCACTCGTGTCAGCATCAGTCACAACGGCCGTTTCACTTGGCGTAAATCCACTTAATTTAACTTTCCCTTCGGTGTCGAACGGACCTACACATCCATCTGCGTTGCATAGTTGGAAGAAATTGATTCCAAAATCTATGGTGAATTCATCTTTCGTCAACACTTCAATTTGTTGCTTGAACGTCGCTTTCTTCTCGAAATAATAAGATGTACCTAAGTCATCCACGTGTTTGATGGGTTTTCCTAAATCAAAGGGTTTTCCAACAAGTTTGTATTTCGGTGATTTTTTTAAGTTGAATTCCGGAACTAATCCCGTTCCATCTGCATCCGCAGGATTGTGCTTCAAAGAGAAAATATGAAATCCTTCAATAATCGACCCTTTAAAAACAAGGTTTGCATGTGATTCATCAATTTTCTCCACGGAATAAGTCCATTTGATGTAATCATTCATCATTCCTTGTGCTTTCGCAAAGGAGAAACTGAAAAGGAAGCTAAAAAAGAAAAAGAGGTTTTTCATGCTAGTTGATTTCTAGTGTAAAGGGTACGGAAATAGGAGGGAGGCATTTGGTATCGTCGCAAATCATGTATTGCATTTCACCTTTTAAAGTCCCTGGTTTTTTCACATTGATTTGTTGTTCGGATGAATAAGTCGATTCAAATAAATAAACCGTTGATTCAAAGTTTTTGTCGAAAATCTCATGAGGGACAGTTCCTTCGACTGCAGCACCAATAATTTTGTAGTTTTTTGAGGGTTCAATCACCATTTTTGTTGGTATTGGACCAGCATTTTCGTCCGTTTTCTGAGAATACAAGTGCCATCCCGCATCAATTTGGCCACTTGCAATAACTGTGCTTGATTTGGCATTGTATTGGAATGTCCATTTGACATGATTTTGAGCATGCATCAACGTTGTAAAGGACAAAAGCACGAAGAAAAGAATGCGTTTCATTTTCATTGGATGATTTCAGAGAATTCGAAATTACGAAACTTTTGGGACATAGCAGAGCAACATAGGTTACTGAATCACCACGCTAGTCGCGCCTGAGCACTGACGGATTGATCTGCTCTTACTCCACTTTCAAATAGGAATTTTCCCGCCATGGCAATCATTGCTGCGTTATCTGTACAATAGGAGAATTTTGGAATGGACACTTTCCATCCCTGATTTATTTTAGCACTCAAGCGTTTGCGCAATTCACTATTCGCAGAAACACCACCGGCAATAACGACACATTGGATGCCTGTTTCTTTAACCGCTTTTTCGATTTTATCCATCAAAATACTGACTATGCTATTCTGGATGGAAGCACACAGGTCATTTAGATGCAATGATTTAAAATTTTCTTCCACTTTCACATGGTCACGAATGGTATATAAAATCGATGTTTTTAGTCCACTGAAACTAAAGTTAAATCCTTCAATGCGCGGTTTTGAAAATTGAAATGCGTGTGGGTCTCCGAGTTGAGCATATTTGTCGATTAATGGTCCACCAGGATAAGGTAGACCCAACATTTTAGCCGCTTTATCGAAAGCTTCGCCTGCTGCGTGCGTACTATTTGCGTGTGTCCACCGGAAACAGTCAAACACAAAAAGGGAAAACTTGGTTTCATTTCACTCGCATCATCGATAAAATGCGCCAAAATATGCGCTTTCATGTGGTGAACTGGAATCAAGGGTTTATTTGTTGCGAGTGCCAATGCTTTGGCAAAAGAGGTTCCGATAGTAAGGGAACCTAAGAGTCCAGGACCTTGCGTAAAGGCGATGGCGTCTACGTCTTCTAGTTGAATTCCTGCCTCCGAAAGTGCGGTAGAAACAACTGGCACAATATTTTCTTGATGGGCCCTCGAGGCAAGTTCTGGAACAACGCCTCCAAAGAGCTCATGCACTGCCTGACCAGCGATAATATTGGATAAAATCTGGCTTCCACGAAGAACTGCCGCGGAAGTATCATCACAAGAAGATTCAATGCCAAGTATAATCGTGTCTTTCACTGCTAAAAGATTATTAAATTTGTAATGCTAATGGCAAAGGTACTTAAATTCTTGGGTCGAATATTCGGTGTGGCAGTGGAATGGCTTTTGCTGTCTGTGCTCCTCCTTGCCTTTATTGTCCGTTTCCCAAGTGTACAGTCTTATTTTGCTCGACAGGCAACAAGTTATTTATCCTCAGAACTTCATACAACGGTAAAATTAGAGCAACTCGAAATTGTTTTCTTAAACAAGATTGCGTTGAAAGGATTGATGATCAAGGATTTGAAAAACGACACCTTGGTTTCGATGGATGAACTTCTAGTTACGATCGACCAAGTGAAAATCGCTAAAAACGAGTTCGTTTTGGGTCAATTAGCGCTCAAAAAAGGAAAAATAAATGTTCAGCGGGACAAAAAAACAGGCGCTTACAACTATGATTTCATTGCGGACTATTTTGCTTCATCGGATAAATCGACGACAAAATCGAAGCCCATCAAATTAGATTTAAAGCGTGTTTCCCTCCATAATTTTCACGTAAAGTACGATGATAACCGCTTTTACACCCTTCCTTATGGGGTAGATTATGATCATTTAGACTTAAAAAATGTTCATTTGACGGCCAGTCGCTTCAAAATTCGAGGAAATGACGTTGCTTTCAACATCGATAAACTTCGATTTAAGGATCGTGCCGGAATTAACATAAAGCATCTTTCCGCTCATGTGTCGATTCTTGAGAAAGGATTGCATTTAAGGGATTTGAAAGTGAAAACGGCAAAAACGAATATTCATTTTCCAAAGTTCAATTTTGACTTTCAGGATTGGGATGCGTTTAATTCCTTTGATGATGAGGTTATTTTCGATGGCTATTTAGCTCCAAGTTTGATCAACTTAGCAGATGTGAGCTATTTCGCGCCGGAATTAAAAGGAATGTCGGACCGAATAGCACTCTCAGGACACGTTTCGGAGCGACTTAGAAATCTCACATTAACAGATCTCCATTTAAGGTTTGGTCAAC
>JBEDJV010000143.1:0-6870 GCA_041172545.1 Bacteroidota bacterium
CCATCATATGAAACTTCAAAACGTATTTCTTTCGGTAGGAAAATCCACGCTTTTTGATCGCGGATGCAAGATGCGCCAAACTCATGAATCGCCATTGGTTCTTTAAACGTAACTTTCGCAACAACATCTTTCCCATAATATCCTTGCCAATCGCCTGTTCTAAATTCACTTCCTCCGACCAATCCGTCAATCAATGCATTTTCACCTGAAGCAGCATATTGATTGGAATACTTCGTATCGAGCGTTAAGCTAACATTGGGATTTTTGCGGATGAACTGACTTGAAACAATCGGACTTTCGGCTCTTACTCCAGTTGCATTTTTTCGAAGTAATTGTAAATCAATGTTGGTTGTTTCTTTGATTTTAATTGGTTGTGAATACTTGTTCCACGGTCCATTGTTCAAACGGTAGTTTAATTCGTATGAATCCGTAGGACTTAATACAACATGTCCCAATTCTAAATACAACTCTTGATCGAAAATACGTTGTTCCGTTTTTACGAAAGGAGCAGGGACGACATCCGAAAGAATCTCTGTTGTATATAGTTGTGGGTAATTTGATTTTGCGGGCTTCTTGTCAGTCATTTCAAACTCTAATTTCCCACCCATCATTAATGTTTTGTGGTCAATTTGAAAATCTGGAATCAATTTTCCATTCCATTTCACAGAGGCTACATAACAATTCGTTGCACTCTGGTTCGTACAACTAATCTCTATCTTAGCATTGGTTTGATTGTCTACTTTAATGGTCGCCTTCGCAAAAAGTGGACGTCCAATTTGATACATCGTATTTCCAGGAGCAATCGGATACAATCCCAAGGAACTCAGTACATACCAACCACTCATTTGTCCACAGTCTTCGTTTCCAGATAATCCGTCCGGCTTGGCGTGATACATTTCTTTCAAAATGCGATCAACATAGAACTGTGTTTTATACGGTGCATTCGTGAAGTTGTACAAATAAGCCATGTGATGCGACGGTTCGTTTCCATGTGCGTATTGTCCAATTAACCCAGTTATGTCCGCTTGTTCGCGTCCCGATAATTTCATTTCAGTCGTGAATAATCGATCTAACCAAGCTTCTAAGGAATCGCGTCCACCGAGCAAGTTGGTCAACACTTCAATTTCATGAGGTGCATACAAGGAATATTGCCAGCTATTTGCTTCGGTGTAATTGAAATTCACCTCAGATGGATCAAAGGGTCCGTACCACTGAGCACCTCGACGCGCACGCATGAATTTCGTATTTGGATCGAATAAATTGATGAAGGAAAAACTTCTTTTGCGGTAGTTTTTTTCCATATCCGTATTCCCCATGGCTTGAGCCATTTCTGCGATACAAAAGTCATCGTAGGCATATTCCAGTGTTTTTGAAACGGATTCCGGTTCATCACTTGAACTCAAATAGCCTTTGTTTGCGTAGGCTTGCTTTCCTAATTCGTTGATGTTTGCCGTGAAATGCATGTCAGCCAATGCTTTTTTTGCGTCGTATGCTAGACCTGCTTTTTTCGTTGTTCCATCGATTCCTTTCATGTACGCATCCGACATGACGCTTACGCTGTGGTATCCAATCATACATTCAGTTTCACATGCAGCCAATTCCCAAACAGGAAGATCTCCGCCTTCGTCGAATTGACGTAAAAAAGTACGGATAAATTGTGTTGTTCGTTCTTGTTGAATCAAGGTAAAGAGTGGGTGATTTCCACGGTAAGTATCCCAAAGTGAAAATACGGTATATTGATTGTCTTTGACAAGTTGATGGATTTTTTGATCTCTTCCGCGGTATCTGCCGTCTAAGTCGCTCATGAGGTTTGGCGCAACCATGGAGTGATACAAACTCGTGTAAAAAATGATGGCGTCCTCGAAATTCTGAGATTCAATCTTAATTTTACTGAGTTCATTGTTCCATTTTTCAACATTGCGGGAATAAACTTGCATAAAATCGAAGCGAGGAATTTCCATTTGAAGATTATGTGCCGCTCCTTTTGGGTCAACATGTGACATGCCCACTTTGACATACAGAATGTCCGTGTTTTTCGGGAATTCCAAAAGCAACTTATGTGTACCCGCAATTTTCACAGGTTTGGCCGAGATAAATGGAATGGATGTTTCTAGGTGAAAGTAAAAGTGTTGTTCGTTTGCCCATGCTTCAGAAACGCGTTTACCGGAAATAGTGGAATCGTTCAAAATTTCAAATCCTGCATCTAGTACTTTGTCGCGGTAGTCTAAATCTAATAAAATGAACTTCTTTCCTTTTTTATTTTGAAACGTATATTCGTGAATTCCGGAACGATCACTTGTTGTTAATCGAACTTTGATGTCTTCATCCTTCAGGTATACCTCATAGTATCCTGCGCGCGCCTTTTCTTCGTTATGAGAAAAACGAGAGCCGTAGCCATTTTTTGGATCACTGTATTTACCAACTAATTTGGCTTTCTTTCCAGATTGAGGAACAATCAACAAATCTGCATAATCCGGGACGCCTGTTCCACTTAAATGCGTATGACTGAAACCGTAAATGATGGAATCAGAATAATGATAACCTCCGCAACCATCCCATCCGTCGTAACGCGTGTCTGGACTTAATTGCATCATTCCAAATGGCGTTGTGACCCCTGGAAAAGTATGTCCGTGTCCCCCTGTCCCAATAGTTGGCATCACATGATTAAACGTATCTTCCGGTTTGCCAATCATTCCTCTCGCTTTGTCACTGTTGGATTGTAATTCCTTTACTTGTCCGAAAGCAAAGCTGGAAATGAGGGTTAGGGCGGTGAATAAACTCGTTTTCATTAGTTGAATTTTCGTTTGTTTAATGCGGTAAAAACGGTGTTTTTTAGGAAGTAATAATCCCAAATAATTTGTCCATTGTAGCGGATAAACCTTCTTTTTTTTACGCGGATTTGTCGTCGTTTCTTGTAAAAACGTCCAAATTGAGCGTAGAGATTCATGTGTGATAAAAAGACCATCCAGGTGTTTTTCCATTGTCCAGAAACCAAGAATTTAATTCCGGCGATGCCATCTAAACACATGCGGTAGAATAACATCGGTAGGAGAGGACCAGCATGATTTTTCATAATCATGAACAAGCTATTTCTGAAATTTAAGTAAACTTTTTTAGGAGATTGATAGTCCAACGTTCCGCCTCCCAAATGATACACTGTGCTTTCAGGGATGCAGTAAAATTGATGTCCTTTGTTCCCTAATCTTAAACACAAGTCAATTTCTTCCATGTGCGCAAAGAAATCCGAATCGAATCCACGAACCTCGTGAAACAATTTTGCACGAATCAGCATAGCAGCACCGGATGTCCACGTTACGGGAAGATCGTAATCATATTGCCCAGCATCTCTTTCAAGGTGACCAAAGATGCGTCCGCGGCAAAATGGAAAGTAGTTTTGATCGATGAATCCACCGGCAGCACCTGCATGTTCGAATTGTTCTTTGTTGCTCCAAGATTTTACTTTCGGTTGACAAGCGGCAACAGAAGGATTATTCTCCAAAAAACGATGTAAGGGGGCAATCCAATTTTCAGTAACTTCTACATCGGAGTTCAGCAATAGGTAGTAGTCAAATGTGTCTTTAAGTTGCTCGAGTGCAACGTTGTATCCTCCAGCAAATCCAAAATTCTGTTTCAATTCCAACAATTGAACAGTTGGAAAATGTGTTCTTAAAAATGCGATGGAATCATCCGTACTTCCGTTATCCGCAACTATAATTGGGTAGTTGCTAGAATGTGTGCGAACACTTGGAAGGTATTTTTCTAAGTGAATTCTACCATTGAAATTGAGGATGACAATTGCTAAAGAAGTATCCATGAGTTAGTATTGACGAAACAAATCGTTGCTGTCACCTCCCCAATGGTTGATATTGTTTTGGTTGGGATTGTCCACATTTCCATTGTAGGTGTTTCGTTTCGCTAGAATCTGTGGCCATGCTGGATTTTTCAACTCTCCAATCATGTCGGAGTGAAGAAGTCGATACGCATTATTGACCAAATCGGGATTGTAAAACACAAATCGCTTGTTGCTGTAAATACCGATTTTATTATAGGTCCAAATCTCATATGGATATTCAGATGGCGATGATTCTCTCGCATTCACCTGATTGGGCGCACCATATTTTAGGTAAACGCGTCCACGGTCGGTTTCAAATCCTTCTTGAAAGTTGTTGCCGTAAATTTTCTGAACAAAGATCACTTGTGCCTTATATTTCAACCAAGATTCGTATGGATTTGTTGGAGTTGAAACGGCCCAGTAACCTTGAATGTGTTTGCGTGCTTCGTCGTTGTTTTTGGTTTTGAGTGTTTCAATGATGTTTTTGATTTCCGCTGGTTTGGATATGGGAATTAAACTTTCTAGAAAATAGAGAACGGAATCCGAAGGAATAGAGGATTGGAAGGCTGGGTCCAACACCATATTTTCCATAGTGAACATGTAATTGTTTTCATTGCTTCGTTCGAAATCATAGGTTTGTATCGAAAGTATTTCATTGGAATTACTTGTTAAACGATATTCTATTTGATAATTTCCGGTGAATAATTCTTCTATATTGATGGTCTCAAATACAGGGACAACAGAGGATTTATGCAAGGTGCTTGTACGAGTGTAGCCTGGGATTTCACTTGCATCTTTCATATTGATAATGCGATGCGATAGTTGAAAGGTGCTATCGCTTATCGTCTCCGTGCCGTACAACTCTAAATATACGGGTAAAGTTTTGGAATCTGTTCCGTAAAAACTAGACAGCATGGGGATGATGTGGTAGCCGGATTTGTCAAAATTCGTTTGTTGATCGCTTGGATAGGCATATTCGGCAATGAGTACGTCGGATATTTTTGTGTTTTTCGAAAAATCTTCAATCGATATTGGCAGTAGACCCGATATTTCTGAATCTTCCTTGTTGACATCCAACAAATTGATTTTCATGGAATATTTACCAGGATTCAGTTGTACGCGCAGAACTTCATAGAAATCATCTTGAATACTGTCAATTGCCTCTGGTGATTCCAATACATAGCGGTCATTAAAGACGGTTTTGGAACTATCCGAAATTTCGACAGAAATAAGGACTTTAGCTTTCAAGCCCGTCCCTTCGTTTTTGTACACAACGGAATAGGAAACGAATTGCATGTAAATTTCTAGGTAATTACCAACATTGGGAGCATAAAACTGCTTGGTATCGAGGTAGGTCTTTAATTTAGTTCCTTGAGAAAAGGATACGCTTTGCAAAAGACAAAAACAGATTAGAATGATTTTCTTCATGTGTTTTTAAAATTACAGAAAAAGCATCAATCTTCGATATTGAATCTTATTTTTTGTGCTAATTGTCGGTTGTAGGTTTCTAAAAGATACTTAAAGTAGTTGTCGGTACTTTTCGAAATACATTTCGTGTAATGCTTCAATCGATGCTCAATATGATCTTGTATAACCTGCATTAAATCAAGCGCATGATCTAGATTTTGCGCAGCGGATTCAATGGCTTTGAAGTGGTTATCTATGGATAGATCAATGGCGACTTTTCCTTTCTCCCCGCGATCTAAACATTCGTAATAACAATCCTTGATATTGAATTCTTCTAATATGGCAGAAGGCATGTACTTATCAAATCCTTTTGGAAATTCAAATTCTACTTCAAATTCCATGTCCTCTAACTCGGAGATTCGCGATTCTAAAAAGCGATCAGGGAATTTAAAGGCATCTTGCCAATTGATGTAATCTTGCCAATAACCGAAACGTCGAACGTTGTTTCCTAAATCGATGATTTGAAATTCGCTTTTGTTTGGAAGTTTTCTGGAACCGCGTCCAATCATTTGATGATAAAGAGTCAAAGAGCGTGTTGCACGGTTAATGATAATGGATTCTACCGTTGGTTCGTCAAAACCGGTTGTCAAGATTCCCACTGATGTTAAAATAGCGCCAGGAGTCACTTTAAACCAATGAATAACATCCTTACGGTCTTTGTCACTAAAGGTAGAATCAAGGTGACGAATATTGTATTTAAGTTTCTTGAATGAATCTTCAACTCGACGAGAGGTTTCGATTCCCGCGTTGAAAATCAGGGTCTTTTTGTTCAAACTTACTTCTTCGTAGGCGAAAATCAATTTTTCCTGCATAAAGAAGTTACTGTAAAGTAAATCGGAACTGCTAACGGTAAAATCGCCATTTGTTCCAATTTTCAATCCGTGTAGATTGACATCGTATTGATAGGTTTCTGCATTGGATAAATATCCACCTTCGATGAGATTCGAAATGGATTCTCCAACCAAAAGTTTATTGTAATTGTCCTTTAGTGGTAAATTTCTATTCGAACTTAACGGAGTAGCGGTAACACCTAGGATATTTGCATCTTCATAAAACTGGAAGATTTTTCTAAAGCTATTGTAATGCGCTTCATCGACAATCACCAATCCGACGTCAGCAATAAAGTTGTCATTTTCGTTTAAACGATTGTTCAATGTTTCCACCATCGCGATGAAACACTGAAATTCGTCCTGGTCATCCAAATGCTTTACTTCTGAATTAATGACTTTATTTGCCACCTTGATGGCCGAAAGTTGTTGGGATGTTTGAACGGATAATTCGATTCTATGCGTAAGAATGAGGACTTTTTTACCCCATTGTTCAATGAATCTTCGCGCAATTTCTGAGAAAATCACTGTTTTACCACCTCCGGTTGGAAGTTGATAGAGTAAATTAAAATTGGCACCGTTTTTACGTAGTTCTTCTAAAACTTGGTTGACGGTTTGTTCCTGAAATGGGTAAAGCTTCTTTGCTTCGTATAAATCGAAATCAATCATTTTCGCAGTTGGGATTTGCAAAAATACAGCCTTTTCTTTGATTTAAGACACTATGATTTCAATTGACTCCAATGA
>JBEDJV010000144.1:0-4370 GCA_041172545.1 Bacteroidota bacterium
GATTTGTATGGACCTTATCCGTTTGAAGATGAAAAATATGGACATTGCATGGCGCCGATTTCCGGTGGAATGGAACATCAA
The DNA here is from genome assembly GCA_041172545.1 of Bacteroidota bacterium. GTDB lineage: Bacteria > Bacteroidota > Bacteroidia > Flavobacteriales_D > Crocinitomicaceae > UBA952. Next base: position 82 of record JBEDJV010000144.1, read on the forward strand.
ACAATGACTACACAAGGATTCTTTGAGAAAACATTGACTTCACACGAATTGGCGCATCAGTGGTGGGGAGACAATGTTACCTGTGCATCATGGTGCGACATATGGATCAACGAAGGATTTGCTTCCTACAGCGAGTATCTGATGTTAGAAAACCTGTATCCCGGTGAAGAAGGTCCTAGCATGCAACAAGTGCACAATAGTGTTATGAACCAAGCTGGCGGAAGCGTTTGGGTCTTAGACAGTTTAAACGAAAGTCGGATTTTCAGTGGACGTTTGACATACGACAAAGGCTCTGCGATTATTCATACATTGCGTTATGAAATCAATAACGACACCTTGTTTTTTGATGCTTTGCGTGCTTTTCAAGTTGCTTTCAAAGACAGCACTTCAACGGGAATCGCGTTTAAATCCTTCATGGAGAATTATACAGGTATGGATTTAACTCCTTTTTTCAACCAATGGTATTTTGGAGAAGGATATCCAACGTATTCTGTTCAATGGAATCAATCCGGCAATGATGTCGCCATTGAAATTTCCCATACCAGTTCGATGCAATCAGTGACACCAACCTTTACCAATGACATCGATTTGCGTTTTATTCGTCAAGGACAGTCGGACACCATCATTCGTTTCAACATCAATTCCAACACCGAACAATTCAGCATTTATAACATTGGTACCTTAACCGGTTCCATTGGCGTTGATCCAAAAAACTGGATCATCAATAAAGTGGGAAGTATTACGGAGAATCCCAATCTAAACGTGGGAATGGAATCAAATTTGGAAGTAAAAAACATGCACCTTTACCCGAATCCAAGCAATGGAGAATTTACCATTCAAAACGTTCCAATAAATGCACAGTCCTTCGATGTTTTTGATCAAGCAGGAAGATATATTTTGACGGAAAAGGTAACAAAAGATGGACTTATTCGTCTAAATGACTTGTCGGATGGAACCTATATATTTAGTGTCGTTCTTTCCGATGGACAAAGAAGTACGTCCATGATTCAAATAAAAAAATAGAAAATACGTTTAAGTCGTAAATTTAAAACAACAACAAATGAAAAAAGTGACCCTACTTGCAGCGTTAGTACTAAGCACAGCTGCGTTTTCACAAAAAATGAAGATTACTGAATTACATATTTCAAACGGAACAGGAATTGGTGGTCAAATCAATGGATCAATTGATGATTTTAAAATCCTTGCACCGAACTCGAGTATTTTGGCAATGGACTTTAGTCAATATAATCCACAAGGATTCCCAACTTACCAAACACCTGGAATGAATATGTCTTCCAGTTATAGTTTACAGTTAGGTCTGCAATGCGCTAAAATGCCTAAAGTACTTTACCGTGTAGGAATTACGCATGTATCAAATGCAGGTGTTCGATCAGCTTTCGGAAGTTATTTTCAATCGTTCCCATACGATACACTCACTTCATCTCAAACCGGAGAACAAATTTTCCTTGACTCAACTAGTACCAAGTATTACAATATGAACCATTCGAATCAACAAATTCGTTTAGATGGAGTGATGATTTTCCGCATGTTTCCAGAAAAAAGATGGTCAATTCACACGGGTTTAGGAGCTTCAATCGGAATGAGCTATCAATCGAATACGGAAATCAGCTATTGGGAAAGTTATAGTGTTTCTTCAGGTAGTGTTTCTTCAGGAAATTACTACTACAGTCAAAACGTAGAAAGAGAATCGTACAAAAACAAAAACTCCATTGGAGCTTCCCTATACATTCCATTCGGAGTGGACTTTGGCATTGGTAAAAAACGTGAATTTTGGATGCCTTTTCATTTATATGCAGAAACAAGACCAAGTTTGAACATCAATTCCATCAACGGAATTGGCTCTAGTTTTAGTCCAGGTATGAGTTCTGCTGTTGGACTTCGCGTGAAATTATAGTCTGATTAAACAATAATGATTCTAAATAAGAGCCTTCTCTACGAGATAGGCTCTTTTTTTTTGCCTTTTTATCCACATTTTCATTGGGGAATTGAAATGAAAAGGTAAATTTGTGTCGCTTTGACAAACCTATTTTGTAAAGTATTGTTAAAGAATAACGAACCGGACAAAAACTGTTCCTATGCAAGAAATTTCAACAAGCGCAAATTACATTCCGCTTTTACTGCAAATAGTGGTTGCGGCTGCCTTTGTGATATTTACATTAGTTGTAACGCACAAATTAACACCTCGAATCAATTCAGATCGAAAAGATGAAAATTTCGAATGTGGAATTGAAGCGGAGGGAAATGCTCGTTTCCCGGTGTCCGTAAGGTATTTTATGACGGCTATCCTTTTCGTTTTATTCGATGTGGAAGTCATTTTCTTTTATCCTTACGCGGTTAATTTTTACGAGTTAAAAATGGAAGGTCTACTAGCATTGATTATGTTCGTTGGATTCTTCTTAGTTGGATTCTTATATATTAGACTTAAAGGTGCTTTAGAATGGGAAAAATAGACGACGTAGAAGTCATCAACGGTGAAGGTTATCAGTTGACGACATTGGATAAAGCCATTGGACTTGCGCGAGCGAATTCAGTTTGGCCGCTTCCTTTTGCCACATCATGTTGTGGAATTGAATTCATGGCGACAATGGGTAGTGCTTATGACTTATCTCGTTTCGGAATGGAACGTATGTCGTTCTCTCCTCGTCAAGCGGATTTATTAATTGTTGCTGGAACAATCTCTAAAAAATTGGGTCCAGTTTTGAAAAAAGTATACGAACAAATGTCAGAGCCGAAATGGGTTCTTTCTGTTGGTGCGTGTGCTTGTTCAGGTGGTATTTTTGATACGTACAGCGTCCTTCAAGGAATCGACCGAATCATTCCTGTAGATGTATACGTTCCAGGATGTCCACCGAGACCAGAACAAATCATTGATGGAGTCATGAACATTCACGAACTTGTGAAAAATGAATCCAATCGTCGTCGCTACAGTGACGAATACAAACATTTGATGCAAAACTATAACATAGAAATCGAAGATGGAAAAGCTGAATAATGAAGCCATCTTGAACCTGATTCAAGGAGCTTTCCCGAACGATGTGTTGTTTCATGAAGAACCGTATGGATTACTAACCATGGAGGTTCCTGCTGCGAAAGGACACGAAATCATCGAATGGTTAAAAAATCACGAAACATTAAGCGTTAATTATTTGACAAACATTGCAGCCGTTCACTATCCGGAAGATGCGGGACGTGAATTTGCGGTAGTTTATCAATTGCATAGTTGGAAAAACCAATTTAGACTGCGCTTGAAATGTTATTTGCCTAAAGAAAATGTTTCCATCGCTTCTTTAGTGGATATTTTCCCTGGAGCCAATTGGATGGAGAGAGAATCGTATGACTTCTTTGGCGTAGAATTTATCGGACATCCAGATTTACGTAGAATTCTAAACGAAGATAGCATGGACTATTTCCCTATGCGCAAAGAATATGCGTTGGAAGATGATACCCGTGAAGATAAAGATGACCGTTATTTTGGACGAAACAACTAAGAGAGATGAGTGAATTAAAAACAAAAGAAGCATTTGCGCAATCGACGGAAACGATTGACGGTAACATTGCGACGATCAACTTTGGTCCGACTCACCCATCGACACACGGTATTTTTCAGAATGTATTGAAGGTGGATGGTGAAAAAATCATTTCATCGGAGCAAACAGTTGGATACATTCACCGTGCATTTGAAAAATTGTCGGAACGTCGTCCATACAACCAAATTACACCGATTACGGACCGCTTAAACTACTGCTCCTCTCCAATCAACAATATGGGTTGGGAAATGACGGTAGAGAAATTAATCGGTGCTGAAATTCCAAAACGCGTTCAATACATGCGCGTGATCATCATGGAATTAGCACGTATTGCAGATCACTTGATTTGTAATTCTGTTATTGGTGTCGATGCTGGAGCTCTAACGAGCTTCTTCTATCCATTTACGGAACGTGAGAAAATCTATGAATTGTACGAAGAGATTTGTGGTGCTCGTTTGACAACAAACATTGGACGCATCGGTGGATTCGAGCGTGACTTCACACCTGCTTTCCACACGAAATTACAGTCCTTTTTGAAGACTTTCCCGAAAGCATTTGAAGAATTTGACTCCATTTTGGCGCGAAACCGAATCTTTATGGATCGTACCAAAGGAGCTGGACCAATTTCAGCGGAACGTGCATTGGCGTATTCATTCTCTGGACCAAACTTAAGAGCAACAGGTGTTGATTACGACGTTCGTGCGATGCATCCGTATTCTTCTTATGAGGATTTCGATTTCA
>JBEDJV010000145.1:0-4370 GCA_041172545.1 Bacteroidota bacterium
CCCCAAAATCCAAGTTCCAACTGTAATATGGCCACTTTTAAATTTGAATTAAATACCATTCAAGCCATTGCCGCACAACCGGCTCCCCTCATTTGCATTCCTCAGTCCGTTTATTTTGTGAATAATAGCGTAAATGGTAATGCGTACATTTGGAATTTTGGTGATGGAACTAGTTCAACACTGATGCAGCCGATTCATCAATATACGGTTCCTGGATCGTATGATGTTCAACTGATTGTTTATGATTCAACGGGATGTTTTGCTCCTGATTCGGTAACCGTTACCGTAAATATTGGTGCATTTACAGCTGGGGCTGTTCAACCAACAACAAGCATCTGCCCGGGAGATTCGTATCAGTTAGATGCATACGGTGGGACTAGCTACAGTTGGAGTCCAGCCAACCTAGTGAACAATCCAAATATTGCCAACCCAATTGCAACGGTTAATGTAACGACAGCCTTCAGTGTGATTATCTCTGATTCGTGTGGTTCGGATACGGTTCAAATAACTTTAAACGTGTCAGCGCCGAGTGTCAGCTTAAGTAATGACACAACCATTTGCCTTGGTGGATCTGTTGATTTAATTGCCACGGGAACAGGATCTATCTCTTGGTCTCCCTCCAATTTCTTAACGAGCACCAATACGTTTACCACTACTTCGACTCCAACAAGCACCATTACGTATACCGCTACAGTTACCTCTGCAAACGGATGTACCGCGAGTGACTCGGTCAATATTCAGGTGTTTTTCAATCCACCACTACCTGTTTTAGATGACACGCTCACCATCTGTTACGGCGGCTCGGGAAGTGCATTTATTTCGGGAGGAGCGAGTTATTTATGGTACCCAACCAATAACTTAATCGGACAAACGAATCAGACCGTTGAGTTGAGTCCGACGACAGAACAATATTACTATTGCGATGTGACGAATAGTTGTGGAACAGAAAGTGACTCTATTTGGGTCAACATCATTACGCCTCAAATTTTCGCTGGAAACGACACCATAGTTTGTCCTGGTTCACCTGCTGCCGTTTGGGCAAGTGGTGCTTCCTATTATCAATGGTCACCATCACCCGTTTCGACAGCGAATAACGGTGCATTTGCAGTAGTTCAAACGCAAGTCAACACCAATTTTATGGTGATTGGAACTGACTCGAATGGATGTCAAGATACCGCTAACGTGATGATTAGCGTCTATCCTCCACCATTTATCAATGCAGGAATCGATGTGTATGCTTTAGTTGGGGAAACGATTCAATTTAATGCCATCACGAGTGGACCTGGAAACATTCTTTGGACACCACAAGATGAATTTTCCTGCGCTACGTGCGCCAGTACAAGCGTTTCTCCAAACCAAAATGCGGTTTACAATGTCTACTTTACGGACCTGAATGGATGTCAAGCGCAAAGTCAAGTGAGCGTTTACTTTGATCCATTTATCTACGTACCAAATACCTTTACTCCAGACGGAGATGAGCATAACAATGAATTCAGACCGATTCTTGGCAACATCCGTGAATTTGAAATGCTCGTTTATAATCGCTGGGGAGAAATTGTGTACGAAATGACTTCCGTCGATGATTATTGGGATGGAACCTACAACAATTTGCCGTGTCAAGATGGTACATATGTTTGGAAATTGAAATACAAAGATTTCGCCAACAATAAAAAAGAAATTACGGGACACATCAATTTATTGCGCTAGGACCCGTTCTTTCCGCTAAATTTGTAACATGGGAGTACAAGTCAGCGTTTTTCAATTCAATGCTTTTCAAGAAAATACCTATGTCGTTTCAAATGACCAAGGTGAAGCACTCATTTTCGATCCTGGATGTTATTCCAAGGAAGAAGAACATTTGCTAACTGATTTCATCGAAGAAAATGAACTTCATGTAGTAGCAGTTCTGTATACGCATGCACACATCGATCATATTTTAGGTGCGGCATTTGTTCAACGAAAATTCCAATGTCCAGCTTATTTGCACGCCTTAGATCACAGCACATGGACATCTGTTGCGAGTTACGCACATGTATATGGATTCGAAGGATATCAAATACAAGACTTACCAAGCGAAGAGTTGAATGATCATCAAGAATTGAACATCGGTTCCTTTAGAATGAAGGTGCGACACACACCCGGACACGCTCCCGGACATGTTGTATTTTACTTTGAAGAAGATCAGTTTCTCATGAATGGAGATGTGTTGTTTAAAGGAAGTTTTGGACGCGTGGATTTACCTGGTGGAGATTTAGAAATCTTAAAATCTTCTATTTTTAACATCCTTTTCCAATATCCTGACGAAACCATCGTTTATTGTGGACACGGTCCAGAAACAACTATTGGACAAGAAAAAAGAACGAATTACATCCATCAATTTTAGGATTTTGATCATAGGTATTAATGCACGAAACATCTTGGGGTCCAAAATGGAAGGATTCGGGAATTATTCCTATGAATTGGTTCGGCGCATCACAAAAAACCATCCAGAACAAAGATTTGTTTTATTTTTTGACCGAGCGGTAGATCCGAAATTTGAATTTACCTCCAATGTTCAAACAGTTGTATTGTATCCACCAACACGTCATCCGCTTTTATGGATTCTTTGGTTCGAATGGAGCTTAAAAAGAGCCCTAAAAAAATACCGAGTTGATGTACTTTGGTCTCCCGATGGATTTTGTTCACTTAGATCTTCGGTTCCTCAAATTGCGACCATTCACGATTTAAACTTCGAACATTATCCGCAGGACTTACCTTGGTTCGTTTCCCGCTATTTTCGTTTTTTCTTTCCGAAGTTTGCCCGAAAAGCAAAACGAATCTTGACGGTTTCTAACTTTTCCAAAGCGGACATCGTTCAAACGTATGGAATTTCGAATAATAAGATTTCCGTCGTTTATAATGGAATTAGTGATGAATTTCGCGTATCAACCAGCGAAGAAATCACCGAGACGCGTGGACAATTTTCGAATGGGAAACCCTATTTCCTCTTTGTTGGATCTTTACATCCTAGAAAGAATGTCCAGCGTTTGGTACAGGCATTTGCCGAATTTAGTTTAGTAAACTCAGAAATCGATTTAGTCATTGTTGGGAATGCGATGTGGAAACAAGAAGTTTTTCAATTGACCGATGAAACAAAAAAACGTGTTCATTTCCTTGGGCATCTGACTACTAATGAATTAAGTCGCGTCACAAGTGCTGCCTTTGCGCTCAGTTATGTTCCTTACTTTGAAGGATTTGGGATTCCGTTAGTTGAGGCGATGCGTTGCGGGATTCCCATCGTCAGTGCCAACACGAGTTGTCTACCCGAAATTGCTGGAGATGCGGCCATTTATTGCGACCCTTTTTCCGTAAAAGACATCACTGCACAACTGCACAAACTTTCAACTGACTTATCATTACACGAAAAGCTAGCTAAACATGCATTGACACGTTCAACACTTTTTAGTTGGGACAAAGCCGCTGAGGAGGTTTGGGATGTGTTAAACGAAAAATAAAGTTGGCCTTTTTCAAGAATCTTTGGAAAGATTGGATTAGCGTTAACTTTGTCACATAGCCCCGTAGTTCAACGGATAGAATAAGCGTTTCCTAAACGCTCGATCCAGGTTCGATTCCTGGCGGGGCTACCCAAGCGGGGATTTCGTTCAAAAAAGCGGAATCCCCTTTTTTATACCCTTCGGAATTCTTTGCCAGATAAGGGATTGCGGAAAATAGCAAATTTATTTTCGTGGTTCGATAATCGTCATTTTTTCGATTATAGAAAATTCCTTCTGGAAACAACAAATTCTGTATTCTTTGCTTTCTATTAAAATGAGCGCTTCCCCATATGGACGGGAGTTTCAAAGCCATCTCAATGCATTTATCTGCTGCTTTTTCAAGGTTCGATAACTGATTTTCAGAACTTCCCAATTCCGTCTCAAATTGCTGAATATTTACACGGTATTTGGAGCGGAATTTCTCAAATAACTCTTGGTCAATCTGTCCATTAACGAACCTTTCCTCAAGCGCATCTATTTTCTTTTTAAGGTTCGATATTTCCACTTGAATGGCCTTTTTATCAGAAGAATTGAGTTGAATCCTTTCGCTGAGCAAATGCAACAGCATTTTTCTTACTACAGGAGCTAAAATTGGATTGAATGAAAATCCACTAATCATCGCCTCAAATTTCTCGTGTAATACTTTCTGACTTCTGTTATTTGCACACCCCTTTAAGTTACACTTATAGTAATACAGCCCCTTTTTCTTGACAAGATAACCCGTATAACTCGTTCCACATTCATCGCATTTAACAAATTGCTTTAATGGTAGTTCGTCAACTTCTTGTTGAATCTTGTAACCCGAATTATACCTGTCTCTTATACACATATCCGAGC
>JBEDJV010000146.1:0-7783 GCA_041172545.1 Bacteroidota bacterium
CAATAAACCTTTGGCATCGTAAGGTGTTGATGGATAAAGTATTTTTAGTCCCGGTGTATGAAAAAACCATGCTTCGTTGCTTTGGGAATGAAAAGGTCCTGCGGCTGTCCCGGCACCTGTCGGCATGCGCACAACCACGTCTGCATTTTGACCCCAACGCCAATGCATTTTTGCTAAGTTATTAATGATTTGATTAAATCCACAGGTAACGAAATCAGCAAATTGCATTTCGACCATTGCTTTCATTCCCGAAATGGACAATCCCAGTCCGGCGCCAACAATGGCTGACTCACACAAAGGCGTGTTGCGAACGCGGTCTTTGCCGAATTTTTCTACAAGTCCTTCCGTCACTTTGAACGCACCACCATACTCTGCTATGTCTTGTCCCATGAGCACCAATCCCTGATGCTTCTCCATGGATTGAGTTAAGGCGTCTTGAATGGCATCAATGAAACGTTTTTCTTCTTTTTGACCAGTTGCTTCAATCAATTCTTGGATGTGCGGAGCAAACAAATCTTCTACTTCCGTCGTTAAATTAGCTTCGATTGCGGGTTCTGCATTGGCTTCATCGAATCCTTCTTGAATTTCCGCCTTGATTGATTCCTTGATTTGTTGAATCTCATTTTCGTTCAACAATCCAAGTTCCACTAAATATGCTTCGTAATTGGCAACAGGATCTTTCGTCTCCCATTCCTCCTGTAATCCTTCAGGATAGTATTTCGTTCCGGAAGATTCCTCGTGTCCGCGCATTCGGAAGGTCATCAACTCCAATAAATACGGTTTCGGATCGACACGGATTTCCTCGTTTATTTTTCGAACCGTACGAATCACCTCGAGGATGTTATTTCCATCAATTTGAATGGCATTCATTCCATAACCGATGCCTTTATCAACAAATTGCTTGCAACGAAACTGCTCAACAGACGGGGTAGATAATCCCCAACAGTTGTTCTCTACCGCAAAAATTACAGGTAAATCCCATACAGCGGCAACGTTTAACGATTCATGGAAATCACCTTCGGAAGCCCCTCCGTCGCCAGTAAAAACGATGGTTGACTTTTGATTCTTCGTGATTTTATTCGCAAGGGCAATTCCATCTGCGATCCCTAACTGTGGACCTAAATGCGAAATCATTCCCACCAATTTATGTTCTTGGGTTCCAAAGTGGAAACTGCGGTCTCTTCCCTTGGTAAATCCATTCATTTTTCCTTGAAACTGAGAAAACAAGCGATTTAACGGAATGTCACGTGTCGTAAATACACCTAAGTTTCTGTGCATTGGAAGTATGTATTCATCGCTATCCATCGCGTAAGCACAACCGACAGAGATTCCTTCTTGCCCCCATCCAGAAAACCATTTGGTGATTTTACCTTGACGGAGTAAAATAAGCATCTTTTCTTCAATTAGTCTTGGTCGGACCAATTTCATGTAAATGACTTTTAACTCATCATCCGAGAATCCATCTCTATTGAATGCTATTTGTGACATGCGTATCGTTTTTGTTCCAAAGAACTTGGAAAATGAAAGGTGATAAAAAGAAGATGGTAGGAACTATACTTTTAGTCCACGAACAACGCGTTCCTTGCTTTTCGTTTTTTGAAGTCGTTTTTTCACCACTAATAAATGTGCGGCACGTGGCGCTCCACGCATCATGTCAATTTTGTACAAGTTGTCTCCGTAAGTAATTTTCGGTCCACCTAGGCTATTCCAATCTGCGTCGAAGTAATAACGTTTCACGCTACTTCCTTCTGTTTTCGTTGCGAAGGAAAGAACTCTTCCATCACCTAACTCAAAGCGCACTTGCACTTCTCCTTTTGGACCAAAGTTTTCGAAAAGACATTCTGTCATTGCTGGAATTACAATGCTTTCACGCACACTGTTAGAACTTGCAACAAGTGTCCCGTTCTGCGTCGTGTTTTGGCTATCATCTCTTTTCTCTTGATTTAAAATGATGGTATGCGAAGTGTAAAACTGAACCTGGCGCATTTTCTCATCCGTATCTAAAGAAAACTCATCGCGCAATTGCGTTGTGTAAGGAACTTTAACGCCACAAGAAATTAAAACAGTAGCGAGGGAAAGGAGTAAAAAGAAATTTTTCATTTTGCTTAATTTTGTTCAAATTTACAGAAAATCATCTTGATAAATTCGAAAATACTGATTTTACAATGCCAAAACACCTAACTTTTTTCATCGCCTTTCTGATCCTGATCTCCTGCTCGGAAAATAAATCCGGGAAGATGAAGGATTTGGAGAGCATTCGATCGAAGTCTGCGTACCATGAAAAGAAGAAAGTTGCGCCAATTGACCAATGGAAAGACACGCTTTTTATCATTTATAATCAAGACTCAGTTGAGTTAAACATACAATCCATTGAAAATGACTCCAGTCGATACTTTTTTCACCAGTTCAACTATTGGGAATCGGCAATGTATAGCCTCACAGACTCGAACAAACATACTTTTCACCATCAATTCGCTCGATTTAAAACGGACTCTACCAACGTAAAAAACAACTTTTTTAATTGGTTTGACAAAGAGTTTTGCCAACGGAATTTGGCCATACGTATTTATAACAGATTGAATATTTTCCCGAAACACATCTTTTTTGCCTGCACGGATCAAAGCATTCATGTCGTTAAGAGCGACACTAAAATTGATCCAACCAAGTGGATAAAATTGATTCAACGAACTGAGAAGAAAGTGAAATTCATTTACATTTGTCACCAAGTAAAGAACAAACCAGCACTTTGGTATACCTACTCACAAAATAAACTCATTTTAATTCCCGAACAATGACCATTTTAAATCGTGGACAAATTGTTGTCTTCCCAACAGAAAATTTTCAACTTTGGGCAAAAGAAAACAGTGAGGAAGATCTTTTATTCTCGAATCAGTCAGAACCTTCTGTCTACCTCATTGAAGAAGAGTTTTGGGATGACGAATTGATTATCGAGCGCTACCGAAAAAAAATGGTGAAAAGAGAATTCTCGGAAATTTGTCCTGACGAACATACTTGGCCCGTAATCAAGGACAATGAACAATTTCGCTCTTATTTCAATGTATTCCTAGGTCTTATCGTTGTTGATTTACTTGATAGCGACCTCGTATGCGAGGAAATGGACCTATAGGTTTTTAAAAAGATTGACATTCAAGTAGGCCGGATCGTGCGTCACCTCTTGTCCAATCCAGGAAGGCAAGTCAATTTCATCGTTTTCATTCGTTAGTTCGATTTCCGCTAAAACCAATCCTTCATACTTTCCTTTGAATACATCTATTTCCCATTCGTATCCGTTGAAATGAATCAAATAACGGTCTTTTTCCAGGCACACTAACGATGCCTTTTCGATCATTTCTTCTGCGTCTGTAACAGGAATGACATATTCGAATTCGTTTCTCGCAACTCCTTTTCCCATTTTAATCGTTAGAAATGCCTGGTCAGCACGTGTGCGGATTCTAAGGGATTTATCTTGATCTTCAAACAGATATCCTTGTTTAATTTGGGTGACGGATTGAATCGATTCAAGCTTCCAATCCATCGATTCCAACAAATACTTACGTTCGATTTCGAGCATTATTTAATTTTTTTCTACTATTTTTACCAAAGATGCAACTTAAAGATGTATTGTTGCGTCAAACGATGTGAAATTTTAATGGTACCTATAATGAAACTAAACTTATCTATTCTTGCTTTTTGTTTTTTGGGATTCGGATTGAACGCTCAAAAAAACATTGAATCAAACGGAATAAAAATCAGTACAAAACAAATCAATTGTAACATTCCTGCTCAAGGATATGAGTCAGACCTCATTCAATTGACTATTGAAAACGAAACAAATTCGGTGAAAACAGTAACGTACAGTTTTGAGTTATACTACGATGGTGTATGTTCAACATGTGACCACGAAGAATATACGTATACGCAAATCCTTCAGCCAAAAGAAGTTTTGGTTGGTGAGTGCTTAGATCGTACTCATTTTGGATTAACCATTTTTCATCACATGCCAGCGCATTTGACGAAAACGACCTTAACAGACTTCAATATTAAAAACGTAGTCGTAAAATAATTCCCATGAAATTAAGTTCACTACTTGTTTCCGTAGCATTGCTTGCGGGTACAATTCAATCCGTAAATGCACAATGTACCGTTGTTGCAAGTGCTCAAAGTACAACTATTCCGTGTAACGGTTCAACTGTTTTAAGTGTATCAGGAAGTGGAATGAGTCAAGTTGCCTTCGGAGAAAACTTCAACAGTGGTCAACCTGTTGGATGGCAGTTCTCCCAAGTAGTAACCATTGCCAATAATACATGCTTCCGGTGGACAAGTTTGTTTTGACATGCGTTATGCCATTCAAGCACAAGCTTCTCCGTGTGAAGGGCCAGATTTAGCAAATGAAGGTGTCTATGTACAATACTCTACGGATGCTGGTCTTTCTTGGACAACTATGAATTATTGGAGTCCAAATGGTGGTTACGACGTTATGTTGACATCATGGCAAAACTACTGTTTACCAATTCCTGCTGCTGCGCAAACAACTTCAACATCGTTTAGATGGACACAATTAGCGGTTTCTGGTGCGGCATTTGACCACTGGGGACTAGATAACATCATGATTACCGCGACAGCCCCTAACTTTAACATTACTTGGTTGCATGACAACTATTCTTATGGACCTGGTGTGTACACTGGAGATGATCCAACACCGGTTAGTCCAACGCAACAAACATCGTACATCGTAATGATGACAGACAGTATCAATACGTGTTACGATACGATTACGATCTCTGTCAGCTACCCACAAATTGATACAGTTACAACCATTAATCCAACATGTGGTAGCATCAACGGAAGTTTAACCGCTACATCATCCGGAGGCGCTGGTGGATATACCTATAGCATTGGTTCCGCATTCCAACCTTCTGGCACCTTTAATAACTTGGATACAGCGATGTATACAATTATTATGGTCGATCAAAATAACTGTTCAGATACCATGATGGCGATTTTAGATGGTGTCGATTCCTTGCAAATTGTCAACCTTACCTCGGTCACCACAACCTGTGGACTGAATAATGGGGTGATTGATTTTGATATCGATGGTGGAACACCGACGTATCAATACAGTATTGACAACGGAGTTACTTTTTCATCCGCGATCAATTTCATCAATTTAGCACCAGGTGTCTACCCCATCTACGTAGAAGATCAAAATGGATGTTTCAATACAGAATCTGTTGAAATTTTCCCTTCAACGAATCCAAACATCGATAATGTCACTTCTACCTTAGAATTCTGTAGCCTTTCGGACGGTGGAATCACTTCTTCTACATCCTTAGGAATTACCCCTTATCAATTTGTTTTGTACCAAGGTTCTTTATTGGTTTCGAATAATGCCATCGGTAACTTTACTGGACTTCAAAGTGGAGATTATTCTTTACTAGTAATTGACCAAATTGGATGTGTGGACAGTGTCACGGTAACCGTTGATTCTATCCCTGCTCCTATTGCACCTCTTCAAGATACTGTCTTATGTAATCTAACGTTACAAATTAACGGTGTGCTTTCTTATACAGGTAGCAATTGGACAGCGAATTCGCCTCTTGTGAATTTCTCTAATGCCGCAGGACAAAATCCAACGATCATTGCTGATACAGCTGGAATTTATTCCATCACCATGACAGATAGCGTTTGTAGCTTCACGGAAACATTCCAATTAACATTCGTTGCTGATCCATATACGAGCATTTTGGATACCACGCTTTGCATTGGCGAAACGCAGGTTCTTGCAGCCTTAGTTCAACCACAAAATGTAAGCTACCTTTGGTCAACAGGAGAGACGACATCAGCGATTAGCGTTACCGAAACAGGAGAATACATTGTCTCAACGACAAACATGTGTGGTGTTTCCATTGATACGGCAACCATTAATTTCTATTTCTGTGACATCGAAGTTCCGAACGTCTTTACACCGAACAATGACGGAAGCAATGACTATTTCCAATTACTTTTCTTTGGGGGAATCAAAACGTTTAACTGTACTATTTTGAACCGTTGGGGACAAGTGATCAGAGAATACGATAATCCGGCATTTATGTGGGACGGAAAAGATGAGGCTGGAGACGATGTATTAGAAGGAGTTTATTTCTACATCGCAAAAGCGGTTTCTAATGGTGGAAATGAAATTATGAAACATGGAAATGTTACGTTAGTACGTTCTGAGTAATCCATAAGAATTCCTATCTTTACGCGTGCTTAAATTAAAACAAAATACGCCGAGATGGGTGGTTGTTCTTCTCGACTTAATCATTCATCTGAGTGCGCTCGCATTTGCATACTTAATCCGCTTTGACCTCAAGGCGGATTTTTCTTTGATTCAAACCGAATGGGAAATCCTTTCAAAATCCCTGTGGTTCTTTGTCCTAGTGAAACTGCTTGTGTTCTCACTCTTCCAAATTCATAAAGGATTGGTGCGTTATACGTCCACGGAGGATTTGAAACGTATTTTCCTCGCAGAATTATCCTGTTCCATCCTCTTCTTAATAGCTGGACTCGTTCGTTTTCATCAACTCGATGGCTTCTTTTTATTCCCGATGTCCGTGTTGGTGATGGAATTTTTAGCTAGTGTGACGTTTATTGTTGGTGGAAGATTTGCCATTAAGTTATTGTACTTGGAGACAACAAAGGACCGAGGTCAACAAGAGTCCGTTCTCATCTATGGCGCTGGTGTTTCTGGATTAATTACGAAACGCACCTTGGAAAAAGATACGCGCAACCAACAAGTCGGCGTTGCATTTATTGATGACAATGAAAAATTAAGCGGTTCCCGAATCGAAGGAATTCGTGTCTATAGCACCAAACAATTGGCGAAACTCAAAGAAGAGTTTCAAGCGAACACCTTGATTGTGGCCATCCAAAACCCGGATAGCGAAAACTGCAAGCAGTCTTGGACGAAGCCATTTCCTTAAAAATGGAGGTTCAAAAGGTGCCGAATCCAAAGAGTTGGATCAATGGAACCTTTAGTTCAAGGCAATTGAAAAAAATTCGCATTGAAGATTTGTTGGGGCGAGACGTTATTGAATTGAGCAACAACGAATTAATGGAAGAACTTACGTCCTCTACCATTTTAGTTACCGGTGCAGCCGGATCCATTGGAAGTGGACTCGTACATCAGATTGCACGTTACCATCCGCAAAGAGTTGTCTTGTTGGACCAAGCCGAATCACCGATGTACGATTTACAGTTTGAGTTGAATCAACAATTCCCTACCCTCTCCTTTGAGTTGGTCATGGGTGACATCGCCAACGAAGAACGCATGCGTAAAGTGTTCGACCATTTTCGTCCTGGAATTGTTTTTCACGCAGCGGCATACAAACACGTGCCTATGATGGAATTGAATCCAGCAGAAGCCATTCAAACAAACGTCCGAGGAACAAAGTTAATTGCAGACCTTTCCATGGAATTGGGAGTGAAGAAATTTATTATGATTTCTACGGATAAAGCCGTGAACCCGACCAACGTCATGGGTGCATCCAAGCGCATTGCAGAGATTTACGTGCAAAAAATGAACGAGCAAGCAAAAACGCAGTTCATCACCACGCGATTTGGGAATGTACTTGGATCCAATGGTTCGGTTATTCCGCTTTTCCAAAAGCAAATTGAGAACGGTGGACCAGTAACCATCACTGACGAACGCATCACCCGCTTTTTCATGACGATTCCCGAAGCTTGTCAGTTGGTGCTTGAAGCAGCGACGATGGGTAAAGGAGGAGAGATCTTTGTTTTCGAG
>JBEDJV010000147.1:0-4297 GCA_041172545.1 Bacteroidota bacterium
TTCAGCAACTGCTTCTAATAATTCACTTCTTAATTGACGTGCTTCATCGATAATGTCAGCAGGAATTTCGATTTCTTGGAAAGTCATTCCGAAATCTTCTTCATTCCATGTAATACCTTTAAAGTTGATCAAGTCAACAACTCCTTTGAAGTTGTCTTCGTCACCAATATTAATTTGTAATGGTAATGCATGACTACCTAACATTGTTTTCACTTGACGACAAACATTCAAGAAATCTGCACCTTGACGGTCCATCTTGTTAACGAATCCAATACGTGGAACGTTGTAATTGTTTGCCAAACGCCAGTTTGTCTCAGATTGAGGCTCTACACCATCAACTGCTGAGAACAAGAATACCAATCCATCTAATACACGTAATGAACGGTTCACTTCAACTGTAAAGTCAACGTGTCCTGGGGTATCAATAATGTTTACATGATAATTTTGACCTCTGTATTTCCAGTCTAATGTTGTTGCAGCAGAAGTAATCGTGATACCACGTTCTTGCTCTTGCTCCATCCAGTCCATTGTTGCAGCTCCATCATGAACCTCTCCAATTTTATGACTAACACCGCCGTAAAATAAGATACGCTCAGTCGTCGTTGTTTTCCCTGCATCAATGTGTGCAGCAATTCCGATGTTTCTTGTAAATCTTAAATCTCTAGCCATGTCTTAGAATCTGAAATGTGAAAATGCTTTGTTCGCTTCCGCCATACGCATTGTATCTTCTTTCTTCTTAAATGCAGCACCCTCTTCTTTCGAAGCAGCGATGATTTCAGAAGCAAGTCTTTGCGACATTGTCTTTTCGTTACGTTTGCGTGCGTATCCAATTAACCATTTCATGGCTAGGGATGCTTTACGTTCTTCACGAACAGGAGTAGGGATTTGGAAAGTAGCTCCACCTACACGGCGACTTCTAACCTCAACAGCTGGAGTAACATTTTCCAATGCTTTTCTCCAAACGTCTAATCCTTCTGTTTCTTCTATCTTTTTATCTACGATTTCAATTGCATCGTAAAATAAACGGAATGCTAAACTTTTCTTACCATCTAGCATTAAATTGTTTACAAATTTTGTTACTACCTGATCGTTAAATTTCGGATCTGGCAGAATCGCAATTTTTTTGGCTTTTCTTCTTCTCATTTTGTAAAGCTTTTAATTATTTCTGCTTAGGACGTTTAGTACCATATTTGGATCTTCTTTGACTACGACCTTGAACTCCAGCCGTATCTTCTGCACCACGAACAATGTGGTAACGTACCCCTGGAAGGTCTTTAACCCTTCCTCCTCGCACAAGTACTAATGAGTGTTCTTGAAGATTGTGGCCTTCACCACCGATGTAAGCGTTGACTTCTTTTCCGTTCGTTAAGCGAACACGCGCCACTTTACGCATAGCCGAGTTCGGCTTCTTAGGTGTAGTCGTGTAAACACGAACACACACACCTTTACGTTGTGGACATGAATCAAGCGCAGCGGACTTACTCTTCTTCACCACCGCAGTTCTTCCTTTGCGAACTAACTGTTGAATAGTTGGCATAAAATACTCTTGTTTTAAAATAAATAATAACCCCCAAACGTACTTTGAGGGGTGCAAAGATAACTATTTATTTTTATAAACCAAGAGTGTTTGAAAAAATATTGTCTTTTTATTGCTTGATTATCAAAAAATAAAGGACATTATTCGTTTCCTTGAAAATTCTCTCGTGGATGCTAGTGAATTTGATAATAGGAACGTTCTTGCATCGGAGCACCGAATTGTAAATCTAATTCTGGATAATAGTTCCCTACGGATTTTTGAATTCTGTTCAATCGTTTCTGAAAATGAAGTTCCTGACTAAGACTTACTAACTTTGTGTTTTGAGCACCACTTAAGTTTCCTTTTTGAATGGTGTTCACACATCGAATGATTTGTTTCAACTGATGATCGTATAAATCAACTACATCGTATTCCAGAAGAATATCAATACAATCTTGAACGGTCGCATCGAATTCACTTTTCGTAAGAGAAATGGATTCGTGAATGGACACCACCTCGGTTAAATATTCATAACCTCTTGCGCTCTTTTTGAATAGGTAATTATCCCAGAAAGCTTTATCATTGATTATTTCTTGATCTTCCGTAAAATTAGAAATGTGTTTAAGGTGTGATTCTGCACAACGCAATAGCGCATAAGTTCCCCAATAGTCAAACGGTTTAAAGAAATACCAATCGTATAATTTGTAGCTTCCATCTTGATTTTTAAATAGGACATAAAATTTAAAGACTTCATCTGAGGACTCATATTCGTCGTTTTGATTCGTCGTTAAAATCACAGGGAAAATATAGGCTGTTTTTTCTGGATTGGAAATGAGTACATCTTGAAAGTAAATTTTCTCCGTGTCATCTTCGGACCATTGGTTCGAGTATTGTGGGGATATACGTTGATAGAAGTTATTATAGACACTTCCTTTTTCGCTATACAGTGCCGCTAATTTCGGTTGAATTTGTGTTCTGATCAAGTTTTCAATTTCCGGTGAGGCGGATTCTCGCACGAGTTCAATATGATTAAATTCTTCTGTAATGTTTTCGTAATCGGCATATTCAATCCATGTTTCTTCTTTAAATCGATTTTCCGCGTCGAAGCCAGCCATGTAAAAGGAACGAATGTGATCTAAAGAATCCTTAAATAAATCTTGAGTGTATATATCCCAGTGACCATCTTTTTTTCTAAAATTCCATTTGGTCATTTGTATGAAGTTAGTTTCATATTCTTCAAAATATAATTCAGCTGGTAATGCATGATATGTAAGCAAAGATAAGCGCTGTTCATCTTTACTGATGAATGAGGCAACGATTTCGTTGAATGGAATGCGGTAGGGGGCCTCCTTTAAAATACGTCTTGCGTCATTCATTCCTTTGGTTCGGTTTTCCGTGGTGTTTAATCCAAGTTTTTCAATTTTCTCGTCCGCTTGACGATCGAAAAGTGCCTCACTTATTAAACTTGGTTCCACTTTCATGATGGCTTCTTCCAACCATTCATTGGTTTTTACTTCGCGATGGTACTGTGCCCAAAATGCTAGCCAAGGCAATAATTCATCTTCATCGAAATCATGGATTAACATGCGTCCTGTCGGACAACTTAAATGGGTTGTTTGTATTCCTGAGTCTGGTTTTTTCAAGTTTTTCACTTCGATATCTAAGGCTGTTTCAGAGGGACTAACTTGAACATTTTTGATGGATACTTCTATGTCAGCTGGACCTAGTCCTTTTACAGTTACCTTCTGCGCACTAAAAAACAGTTCATCCCATATCGATTCTTTATACGATTTGAAAATAATCGTAGTAATTGGAAAAGCCGGAAATAATTGATCTGGATTTGACTTAAATTGCTGCAGTAATTCGAAATATGCTTGTTGGGACAATCCCCTTTTTCCGACCCTGATTCCTTCTTTCTTTAGATTTTTACAAATCTCATCAATTTGATTGATCAGTTGCTCTTTCGATTTTTCAGCCATTTCCTTACAAACGGGATCTGTTATGCGAATCGAAGTAGTAGAAGTCAATAAAAAATGGAGCTCATCTTGTGCCATAGTTGTCCCGAAACAAACGAGACTTAAAAGAAGGAGGAATGATTTCATATGGCTAATGTAATTAAAAGTAGATTCTTATGAAATTGCAATTGCTTAAAACTTATGGATGGTATAAAAAAAAGGAACCCAATTGGATTCCTTTTAACTGATTTTGGAATGAATTTTATCGATACAAGGTCGCCTTTACTGCTTTGATTAAACGATCTACATTCGGTAGTGCTTCGTCGATCAAGGTAGGGGAGAACGCAAATGGTGTGTCCGTTTGTGTTACTCGTTGAACAGGTGCATCTAAGTAATCAAATGCATAGCGTTGCAAGTGGTAAGCGATTTCAGATGAAATGGACGCTAACGGCCAAGACTCTTCTAAAACAACACAACGATTCGTTTTCTTAATGGATTCAACGATGGTTCCGTAATCTAAAGGACGAATTGTTCTTAAGTCGATGATTTCAACGTTGATGTTATCTTTCGCTAAAACTTCCGCTGCTTCTTCCGCTACTTTAATGATTTTCCCAAAAGTAACAATCGTAACGTCCGTTCCTTTTCGAACGACGTTTGCTACGCCAATAGGAATGATGTATTCTCCTTCAGGAACTTCTCCTTTATCTCCGTACATTTTTTCCGACTCCAAGAAAACAACTGGATCGTTATCGCGAATCGCAGCTTTTAACAGTCCTTTCGCATCCGCAGGATTCGAAGGTGTAAGAACTTTTAGTCCTGGAACGTG
>JBEDJV010000148.1:0-4761 GCA_041172545.1 Bacteroidota bacterium
CCGTAAGGGTATAAAAAGTGAAAAAAAATATTTAAGTATACCCGATAGGGTATAAAAATAGAATTACCCTTCTAGCAAACCAATCGTTTTCATTGATTTTTTTCCAGACAATTCCTGTATTTAATCCATTAAAAAACTACGTGCTACAGAAACGATTTCTTTATTCAAGCTAACAATATTTTCTAATTTGTCAACGGGATATTTATCACTATACCCAGTAATTTCTAGGAAGTGCTTACCTCGTGTTGATGTGATTTTTGCAATTACTTTGCGTTGATTGTCGTCTACTAATATGTTGAAACTATTTTTCTGATCGCGGTAAGATATTCTTGAAAAATCTACTTTTTTCAGGGAGTTAATTATGATTGTTTTAACAGCGTGATAAATCTTTAATTCCTCACTTGTTGTAATTATTAACGTTCCATTTTTAGATTCTTCTTCAATCAATTTTGGCAAAACTTGCTGAATTGAATTTGCATTGACTAATCCACGAAGTTTATCTTTTATGGCATCATTCATTCGTTTGCCGGGCATTCTCGCAAATAGTGCTTTGATGAATTCATCCGAAGGATTTAGTAATTCCTCAGTAAGCGCATCATTGAATCCTTCTAAAAAGAAACAATCTTGTGCCTCCTCTTGTATTTTTACTAAGAAATTATTTTCAGTATTGTTTTTGTGAAATTGCGCGAATAACTCTATTTTTTCATCGTCCAATTCTGTAAAATCGATTACCAAAAATGGATTAGGATGCAATTTATTTTTCTCTAAATATTCTGCATAAAACCGCCATTCCAAACCATTTGTTAGAATCCCAATTTTTGAACCCTCCGTATGGCTAAAGTAACCATTGAGTTGCGCGCCTTCTTTGTCTGTTAATCTCTTTCCATATTTTTTACACTCAATAATTATTTCGGGTTTTTTACCTTTCACGATTAAACCAATATCTGCTTTGTCATTTTTTTGACCCCAACCAGCATTTATTTCAGTTAGCATATCTTTAGGATCTCTACTGTATCCGATTAATCCTAGTAAAGGTTCAATAAGGTACATTCTAGTTTTTGCCTCATCCGTACAATTTTCGTCTAGCCCTGTGAAATCAAATTTCGCAAAGCCCTTTTTTACAGCACTAACAATCCTTTTATCTACATTCATGATATTGACAATTTTATTTATTCAAACCTTTCTCACAAATCTACAATTAAAGTAAAATAAAACAACCATAAGTGTTAAATAAAACAACCGATATTATAGGTGTGTGTTTCACAGCATTGTGGAATTTTGCTTCATGGAAGAATTCAATATTGGAGCACAAATAAAGTCGGTGGTAGAGTCCAAGGGGATGTCTGTTACCGAGTTTGCCAAGCGCATCAATAAGTCGAGGGAGAATTGTTATTCGATCTTTTTGCGGAAGACCATCGATACTGGATTATTGCAAAACATCAGTACGGTCTTGCAACATGATTTCTTTATGCAATACAGTACTTCTTACAAGCAAATGGAGGAGGAAACACAGAAATTGCGCGATGAAAACATCCTTCTGAAAGAATACACAACCTTTCTAAAAAAGAAAGACTGATGGGTAATTTACACCCTCATTTTCTTAACCCAAATTGCAATCAAGTACACAAGTGAAACGCTGAAAAATCCGAGGAGGATTCCGTGATATTGGCTAAAGAACTCCGGAAAAGTAGATCCGATGTACAAATAAGCAGCTGAAATACATAGCTTGAAAGGAATGAACTCTGCGTTGGTCCAAGTCATTTTTTTTGAGAAGAAATTCATAAGCCAGTTATAAAGGTTGGAATAAAGTTAGCTCAGAATGATTCTTGGAAAAATGACCTTGGTCAGGTTTTTGCTAATGGATGGATTGGGGGAGACTTTGATGGAACGAGCCAAGAATTTACTTCCACCAAAACCGGAAACATTGACTTGGAACTAAATTTCAAGGACAAGGTACTTGCCGTATCGATTACTACGAGAATTCAAAGACTGTTACTCGTATTAATTAACTCCGAAACTTCTATTTAATACACTAATTACTAGTTTTTTCATAGTTTCCATTTCATCCGCTTTACTCGCTGCTACAAATAGTGTAATGCTCGCCAAAGCTTCATTGCTAATGATTGAACGACCAGAAGGATGGTATAAAAGGGAATTTGTTTGAAGAAATAACAGAAAACATGCTGCTGCAATTCGTTTATTTCCATCAACAAATGCATGATTTTTAACGATAAGGTATAGTAACATTGCTGCTTTTTCTTCTATCGTAGGATAAATTTCTTGGTTGTTAAAACTTTGTTGAATGAGGTTAATTGAACTGTCGAAACCTCCGTCTTTTTCTTTACCGAAAATATCCGAGTTGAACTCTGCGCGCATGGAATCAATTAATTCATAGTATTGGGAGGCATCTGGATAGTTTGCCACTCTTGTATGATTGCCTTTAATATCCAAGGACTCGTGATCATAATCATCCAAGAGTTTTAAACCTAAATTGAAATGATGTAGCCAAGATAAATTCTCCAACTGCAAGGTTGTATCTTCTATGACACGACTTAAAATACGAATTCCATCGTGAAGTACTTGAATCTCTTTGTCCTTTTCCGCTAAACGTTTTTCGTTTATGGCAACTCCTTCAATTAGGTAATCTTTTAATCGTTTCGATGCCCATTGGCGGAACTGGGTGCCTCGAAGTGACTTCACCCTATATCCTACCGAGATAATGACATCTAGATTGTACAATAGTATAGGTTTATCAGAATGAGCAATTTGCATTTTTTGCATATTGCTTTCTTTAATCAATTCACCTTCCTTGAATACATTCGTTAAATGTCTAGAAATAACTGACTGATCCCTTTCAAAAAGTAAAGAAAGTTGCTCCTGAGTCAACCAAACTGTTTCTTTGGATAGTTGAACATCTAAAACAATGCCATCCTGACTTTCAAATATTTCTATCTGATTTTCCATCTTTTCATTCGCTCATTAAATTTATACTTTTATTGGGTCGTCGATGATGCATATGATTTTGTTCAAATCAAACACATAGGAATCTCCTTTCTTTGAAAAAGAACGACCTACTTAAAGATAATAAGAATGAGGAAGAAAATCAAGGGAGGAAATATAAATCCTCTTAATAATGTTGGCCGATTTACCGCAACTCCCCTTCAATCGCTTTCTCCAATGCTTCGATTGAACCTGGACTATAACCCATCGATTTAAAGACTATTTGTCCATCGCGGTTGAGGATCAAGTGCGTTGGATATCCAGTAATGTTGAAAGGCGCAACGTCCTTCTGGGAAATGCTTAACACTCGATAATCAAAGTCCGTTTTCTTGAGAAAGCTTTTTAGTTGACTTGGATCGTCTAAGGCGATGGCCAAAAATTCGACATCAGAACCCTTGTATTTTTCGACGAGCTTGTTCAATTCCGGCATTTCCATGTTGCACGGCTTGCATGCGATGAACCAAAAGTTGATCACGATGATTTTTCCCTTGTTCGGATTGAAGTCGGACAAATGAACTTCCTTGTTTTTTAAATTGCGCAAGGGAAGATCCATTGGTATGGACTGATTGCTTAAATCGGGATTTTCTATTGGTGCACTCATTTGCATCATCATGCGTTTTTCATCTTCCGATGACTTGCGCAACACAAATGCTTTGATTTGCTTTTGATCATTCACAAAGGGCTCTGGAATAAGCGCTCCGGAACTTAAATAGTAACCCAAACTATCAGGCCCAATTTGTCTTCCGTCCATCATGCACACCGGAATACTGACCCCATCCAACATCATCGGTTGGGAGAAATCTAGTTCATTCGCTTGGGCTTTGTGCAGCTTGGATAAGTCGATTTGCGCGTGAATCAAGCCGCATGATAAAAGCACACTGCAGCAAAATAGAATGGATTTTAACATGGTGGATGCGTTTAGAAGTTAAAACTCAAACTCAACTTAGCGCCCGCTTGGGAGTAGTTGAAGTTTGGCAAGGATGCGCCAAGAGGAACAGACGTAATGGTTTGACTTAGCACCATGTTTTTGAAGAAACAAAACTCGAGGTTCCAAGAATTCTTGTTGCTGCCAATAAACGAGAATCCATGTCCGAATTCGACTCCAATGGAACTCATGGTGACATCAAACTGCTTTTGGATATTATTGGTAAAGGGAGGCATGGTTAAATCCTGAACATCGACCCACTCCTGTGAACTGCGCACGCCATAATTCACGCGAATGGGAATGTACTTTGCCACATTCGATTTCATTCCGTCGTATTGGAATTGATAATTGGCACCAATGGAATAAAAATACGACTCAGGTATTTTCCAGCACCAACCGTCATGCAGATGGGCAAGTCAAAAAAGTAGCCATTTCCTGATGACCAAAGGTAATAATCGTCAGGTACGAATCCATTATCCGTTCCCGCTGCGAATTGTGTGAGTCCAAGCATAAAGGAAAATTCATCTGTTTTTCTTGGACGCACAATCGTATCGCGTACGCGCTTGTTAAACGAGACATTCTCTTCGAAATAATCATACATCTCACGAGATAGGGAATAGTTTCGGTTGTAGCTGTCGCGAAAAGTCAAATCACCATCCTTCTGATTGAATTCGATGATTTCACCGTAAAGTACTTTCCCTGTTTTTAAATGAACAATGTCATAAACAACGGCTTGCTTTGGTTTGGTTTGTGCCATTACATTTGTTTGATGGAAGCAAATGACAAGCGTCAATAGGATGAGGTTTCGAAACATGTTCAATTAATTTTGCCCTAAA
>JBEDJV010000149.1:0-5180 GCA_041172545.1 Bacteroidota bacterium
AGCAAACTTCCAAAACAACCACAATTCCCAACATTGCCTTTTGTGACAACTTCAATGGATAAATGCACACAAAAAACAGCGAGCATTAGAATAATGGAAGGAATGACCCATTTTTTTAGGTTAAACGGAAAAAGGAGTAAAAATCCCAAGGCAAATTCAACACCAATAAGCGTACGAGAGAAGTATTTCGCCAACAATTCAGAAAATCCCATTGGATATAATTGTTGTACTTCAAAGGTAGAAATCGTTCCATACATCGAAGGATCCGGGAATATTTTTCCTAGAGCTGAAACGAGAAAAAGTCCGGAGACGATGATGCGAATGGACCAAGAACTGATGTTAAGCGTTTCTTTCATAGCAAAGGTTTTGGTAAATGTAAGAGAAGATTTTGTCCGCAAAATGGAATTAACAGCCTCTTAACAAAATTACTGTAGGTGAATTAAAGCAAAAACACTGTAATTCAACATGTCGAAGTAATTCCCTTCAATCCCCTCTGAAACAAGGGTTAAGCCCGCATTATCCTCAATTTGTTTGATGCGTAATACTTTACTTAGAATTAAGTCTGTCAAGGAGCTGACGCGCATATCTCTCCAAGCCTCACCGTAATCATGGTTCTTTTTCTGCATTAATTCAAATGCTTCTTTTTCCACTTCTCGATAAGCCACAACCGCCTGTTCAACGGTCATATCGTCATTTATTTTTGCTTCGTGACGAACTTGAATAATGGCCATGATGCAGTAATTGACGATGGCCATAAACGCATCTTCAAAGGACTCCCCTACTTTATTTTCACCAGTTTCTTGAATCGTACGAATGCGTTGTGCTTTGATGAAAATTTGGTCAGTAAGTGAACTTGGACGCAAAATTCTCCAAGATGGTCCGTAGTCGAGTGATTTTTTTTCAAAGATCTCTCGGCAAACATTCATTACATTTGTGTATTCAAGTGTAGTTTTTTCCATGTATTCAGTATGACATCAAATACTTCTTTTCGCATCAGTCGCTTTATTCAAATGAATGGACAACTGCGCGATTTCAGCAAGCCAAAGATAATGGGAATTCTGAATATGACACCAGATTCCTTTTACGAAAAAAGTCGTCAGTCCGTCAATGAGGACTTGATTTCCACTGTATCCACAATGATTCAAGCAGGAGCTGACATCATCGATATTGGAGCGAGTAGTACGCGTCCGGGGGCAGAAACTCCAAGTGCAAGCGAAGAAATATCGAGGCTTCAAGATGTATTTCAACTCTTGCGACAAGCGTTTCCGGATATCATCTTATCCATTGATACATTTTACGGAGAAGTGGCAGATTATGCCTTAACACAAGGAGCCGATATCGTAAATGACATTTCCGGAGGACAATTTGATCCCGAATTATGGAACGTTGTGTCGAAACATCGATCACCATATATACTTACGTATCACCGAGGAGAAAAGTCCAACAAAGGAACATCTTATGTTTCCAAAAATTTCATGATGGATGTATTGCGGTATTTTTCAGAAAAAATTTCCGAACTGGAAAAGCGTGGAGTGTACAATATTATTTTGGACCCAGGCTTTGGTTTTGGAAAATCACTGGAAGAAAACTACGAACTCATTCGTTCCTTTGATATGCTTCAGTTGTTTGAAAAACCTATACTTGTAGGCATTTCAAGGAAATCCATGATTCGCGAAGTACTACAGGTAGGCGTTGAAAATTCATTGAATGGAACCACTGTTCTGAACACCCTTTTACTCACGAAAAACGCACATGTATTTCGTGTTCACGATGTCCCAGAAATGAATGAAGTAAGGACTTTGATGCGCGCAAGTCAG
This sequence comes from Bacteroidota bacterium, assembly GCA_041172545.1. Taxonomy (GTDB): domain Bacteria; phylum Bacteroidota; class Bacteroidia; order Flavobacteriales_D; family Crocinitomicaceae; genus UBA952. The sequence goes on from JBEDJV010000149.1 coordinate 1,818, forward strand.
TAAATCATTATGCAATTGAAACTTTTTTGCTTACTTTCGTATTATTGAATTAACTTTTCAAGCTATATGAAATCAATTTTCCTCTTTGCTGCCTTGTGTTTTACGCAACTTGCTTTTGCTCAAGCACCAAGTGCAAACTTCACTATTTCAGATGAAGATTTAATCCTTTGTGAAGGTGACTGTATTTATGTAACAAACAACTCTACCGGTGGTGACCTAACTTATTTGTGGTCATTCCAAGGTGCGACTCCTGCTACATACGTAGGACAAAATCCAGGTCCGATTTGTTTTCCAGTTGCGAGTGGTTCGACACCGTTTTCGATTACTTTGGTTGCTACGAATGCATCTGGCGTAACGAGTACTTTGTCCCAATTCGTTATTGTAAATACGACGCCAACCTTAAACTTAACACTTTCTGACACAACAGCAGGTGCGTATGTAGAAATCAACGATACGACGATTAACATGTATCAAAACGCATATTTGTACGCGGAAGGTACGCCAGCTGGTGGAAACCTATACTGGTATCCAAGTGGCGTGGTTTCTGATAGTATTTTAGGATGCGCTCCTTGTATCGCTGGTGATTCATTAACAGTTAATCCATTCTACACAACCAATTACGTTGCGACGTATACCTTAAATGGTTGTTCTGTTTCAGACACTGTTTTAGTAACCGTAAACTTTGCTACGCAAGTGAAAGTGGAACTTCCAAATTCCTTCTCTCCGAATGGGGATGGTGAAAATGATTTTTTCCGTGTACTTACGAATGTAGATAAAGACCAAAACTTCACCAACAACACAAACAACGGATTCCAAGAAGGTGGAGCGATCGCAGAAATCGACTTAAGAGTCTATAATCGCTACGGACAAATGGTCTTTAGAACAACGAATCCACACGAAGGTTGGGATGGTACATTTAAAGGGAAACCGTTGAATCCAGCGACTTACACTTACATTTTAAACTTCAGAACCATTGACGGTCGTTCAGATGATCGTTCAGGAAATGTTACTTTATTTAGATAATACCTATGAAAAGAATGATCCTTTTTTCGGCAACTGCTTTGTTTTTTTTACAAGCAACTGCCCAACAAGATAAAAACATCAGTGCTTGGTATCAATCGCAGGTATTGTATAATCCTGCAGCGGTTGCAACCGGTGCCGAGGACTATAGCATCTTTACCAACTACCGTTCACAATGGTTAACTGTTCCTGAAGCAGGAATGAGAACAAATACCTTAAATGCGGAATTTAAAATCCGTGATGGAGTGATGGGAAGAAATAGTTTTGGTGTTGGTCTTTCCGCAGTGAACGATCAAACAGGTGATGCGAGCCTCATGACAACAAGTGTTTCTATTCCATTTAACTACACCGTTGCTTTAGATCGCAACAACAAATTCTCTGTTGGACTTTCACCTGGATTCTACCAACAAAGCGTGAATCGCGGTGCTCAAACATGGGAAAATGAATGGAATGGTATTGGATTCTTCTCCTCACCTAGTACTGAGTTAAGTTTAAATAGTTCTTATGCAACTATTGACCTAGGAACTGGATTATATTACCAACATACAACGAGAAACAAATCGACGTTTTACGCTGGATACGCTTTGAACCATTTGACTCGTCAAAAAATTGCCTTTTCATTTGGTGGTGACAAAATGTACATGAACATGGTTGTTCAGGCAGGAGCAGACATCACAACGAAACGTAGAGATTTCCACGTTCAACCGAGTATGATTTACTTCAGAACAGGACCTTCTTACAATTTCACAGCGGGTGTTTCTTTTGAACACACCATCAAAGAAGGATCTGAAATCACGAACATCAACAAATCAAACAATGTGACTTACGGTGTATACTACCGTCACAATGACGCCGTGGTTGCTACAGTTGGAATGAAAATTAAAGCCGTTAAATTTGGATTAGCGTTTGATGCGAACTACTCTAAATTGAGTCAAGCTACAAGCAGCGTAGGAGCTGTTGAAGTGTACTTCAAGTCCCTACTCTACTACAAGAAAATGAATCATAGAGGAAAATTGAAATAAGAACTTAGAATCTAAAAAAAGTCCTGACGTGCTGTCAGGACTTTTTTTTGCACCCTATTTTTCCTTTATTACTTTTATCATAGGGTGCGAATTTTTAGAAAAACAACATGATAATCTAGGTTTAGTTAGTGTAAAAATAACACAGAGTGAATAAAAAACAAATTTTCTGATATTTTTTTTCACACTCAACTAGATGGCTGCGTGTTCTTTAGATAGATTTCTGTACTTAAGCTAGGTGTATGATTTGCTACACTATTCGAAGAAATAAACACAATTTTCGATTAGCGATTTTAGATGTTCGATTGAAATGCTCAGGAATTTGGTACGAGGTCCGCTCCCCTCTCGCTCTGTTTCTCACTCTCCCCTCTCGCTCTGTTTCTCGCTCTCGCTCTCTTAAAAAACTTTTCCAGTATATACAGGCTCGATATGAAAGGTGTTCAGGGAATGAAATTCCGAAATAAAGGAATCTAAGGCTGGACTCGATTTTCCGTAGCCACCATGATGGTATTCATCCCAAATGATGAGTTTCGATTGATGTGCGGCGAACAAAGCATCGTTATTGAGGAGCATGCGCATTTCCTTTAATACATCGAAGCCTTTGAGTACGGGAACGACGATTAATTTGGCATTTTTCGGTATGGACAATAGCAATCCAAGACTCGTGGTACAGGTTCCTTGTGCAACGATGTAATAGTCATATGTCTCCTTCAACTCTGAAACAATTTCCATACAACCTTCGATTCCTTGTGCGTTGGCCCCGCCCTCCGGAATGACCCAATAGGACTTTCCTTCAAATTCAATGACTCCAGATTGATGTTTTTCTTCAGTAAACGTTTTGCGCGATAAAAAACGAAGGTCCATACCTAAGGAATGACACTGCGACAATACCGCATTCGACTGTGTATTCAACTCTTCCCCCCTCACCTTTCCGATAACCGGGATTCCCAGTTCGTGTCCGGCAGATGCCGTTGCTAACAAGTGATTCGAATACGCACCACCATACGTCACAATTCCCTCACACTGATTACTTACGGCATCGATTAGGTTGTATTTCAATTTTCTAATTTTGTTTCCAGAAATCAAGGGATGAATTAAATCATCACGTTTCACGAACAATTTAAGTCCTGCTGTGTTTACCTCTAAGAACGTAGACTCCACCGAACTTTTTCGTACGAGATCTAGGTACCAACTATTTAATTTAGGAACAAATGAGCGAAGAGTTTTCTGGTTTTTCAAAACGGTCAAATTTAGACAAAGAAGATTATTACGTCTCTCCTGAAGGTTATATTGTTTTCACTGAAAAATACCATTTGAAACGAGG